>NZ_DJJJ01000055.1:0-126156 GCF_002434085.1 Acinetobacter sp. UBA6571
TGCCTATATGGTGATGCTTTGCCTTGGCGAACTCGCTGTACATATGCCTGTTTCAGGCTCTTTTGGTGCCTATGCCAATAAGTTTATTGGTCCGGGAACAGGATATACCATTACCTGGTTATATTGGCTAACCTGGTCAGTAACCCTTGGTACCGAATTTACTGCTGCTGCACTTCTTATGCAGGAATGGTTTCCAGATAGCTCCATGTGGATGTGGACACTGGTTTTTGGTTCCTTCGTATTTACCTTAAATATGATTTCCACACGCTGGTTTGCCGAATCTGAATTTTGGCTTGCACTGGTGAAAGTAATCACTGTTGTCGCGTTTATTCTGTTTGGTTTACTGGCAATTTTCGGTGTAATTGGCTACCAAGGTTATGAGTCTGCACCACTCTTTAGTAATCTGACCGCGCAAGGCTGGTTCCCTGAAGGCCTGTTTCCTATTTTCACTACCATGTTGATTGTGAACTTCGCTTTTTCTGGGACCGAATTGATTGGGGTAGCAGCAGGTGAAACCCAAGACCCCGCCAAAAATGTACCCAAAGCCATCAATGCAGCGATTTTCCGTTTATTGATTTTCTTTGTAGGAACAATCTTGGTGGTAACTGCACTTCTACCTCATCAGGAAGCAGGTTTAGCAGCCGAGGGTGTAAGCAGTAGCCCATTCGTTACGGTATTTCAGCACATTGGTATCCCTTATGCTGAAGATATTATCCGTTTTGTTATTATCACAGCATTGCTGTCAGCGGCCAACTCCGGTTTATTTGCTGCCTCACGTATGATGTGGTCATTGTCTTATAACAAGCAATTACCAGCAGTATTTTCAAAAGTAAATACACGCGGCATTCCTTATATTGCAGTAATCGTTACTATGATCGGCGGTATGCCGGGTCTGTTGTCTGAGCAGTTTGCCCCAGAAACTATTTTTACTAATCTGCTCGGAATCGCAGCCTTTACCATGGTAGTAGTCTGGATGAGTATCTGTCTCAGCATGTTTAACTTCCGCCGAGACTGGTATAAGCAGGGAAAAACTGCTAAAGATCTTGCGTTTGCTGCGCCGCTGTTTCCTATTGTTCCGATTCTAGGTTTTGTTTTCTGTCTGATTACCTGTATCAGTATGGTTTTTGATCCATCCATGCGAATCAGTTTCTTCGGATGCCTGTTGTTTATTGCAGCATGCTATACAAGTTATTATGTGTTTTACCATCCTAAGTCTTGATGCCGACCTAAAGCACTAAAGAGCGGCAAATACCGCTCTTTTTTATACAAAAGCATGAATCAGAATATCTTGCAGCAATTTCAAACAAATTATGGCATTTTGCTTTGTTTTTATACGAACGGTATATTTTTAAGGGAAAGATGCCAGAAAAGTGTTTGACACATCCGGGGATTCACCCTAATATACGCCCACCTCTGAAACGTCCCTATCGTCTAGAGGCCTAGGACATCGCCCTTTCACGGCGGTAACCGGGGTTCGAATCCCCGTAGGGACGCCAATTTCAGAACTATGCCTCACTTAAAGTCCCTATCGTCTAGAGGCCTAGGACATCGCCCTTTCACGGCGGTAACCGGGGTTCGAATCCCCGTAGGGACGCCATATTCAAGATGGCAGCATCTTATAAAAAAGCCCAAGCATTATGACTTGGGCTTTTTTTATTCTTATTTTTAAATCTTGTTTTATTCTGATGCAGTGATGAGAGCTGCAATCAGAGCAAGTTTTTAACAGACAGAAGAAGTTCGATATTTTTACTTATTTCCTGCATCTATACTGAATCAATCAACCTGTTTATTTCATTACATACTGAGAATATAAAACAGGCCTGCCCTCAGGTTTGGAAGACCCTAAAGACAGGACTATTTACCACTAGATGCAATACATTCATCTATATATACAAACTAGGCCGATTTACGGGAATTAATCTGCCCTTTGACCACAGCAGTCAGATTTCCTTTAAGATATTTAAAAAATACTTTTAAGGGAGAAAGTTTTGGATTAGGTTTTTTACCCTCAGCAATTGCTTTAAACTGTGCCGCATACCAGATAATTTCCATAATTGCCATTTTATCAATCATCGGAATGCCAGTTTTAATTTTCTCTACACCATAACGAACGTCTTTCCCGGCAATCAAATGGTTAGACAAGTCAGTTTCTACCGCAAATGGCCGTGCAATACCAATAAAATCACATGCTCCACTCTCCAGGGCATCATTCATACCTTTTACGGTTCTAAAACCGCCTGTTACCATGAGATGACATTTGACTTCCTGACGGATCTTTTCAGAAAAATCAAGGAAATAGGCTTCACGAGCAATTGTACTGGCTTTACGTTTACCTTCCTTGACACCAGCCATAGCTGGTGCTTCATAACTTCCTCCTGAAATTTCAATCAGGTCAATACCAGCCGCATCAATTGCTTTGAATACATAGATAACATCTTCTTCGGTAATACCACCACGCTGAAAGTCTGCCGAGTTTAGTTTTACAGAAATAATAAAGTTCTCTGAAGTCCCTGCTCTTACGGCCTTGTAGATTTCCAGCAGGAAACGCATACGGTTTTCAATTGAACCGCCCCATTGGTCCTGACGTTTGTTGGTCAGTGGCGACAGGAATTGACTAATCAGATAACCATGCGCACCGTGTAGCTGTATACCCTCAAAGCCTGCTTTTTCACAGATTTTGGCAGCATGGGCAAAACGCTGGATAATATCTAGAATTTCTTCTTCACGCAGTTCACGCGGTGTACCAAAAGTAGTTGCCAGAACCGGACTAAATGGCACAGCTGAAGGTGCAACTGTTTCTTTGTTCAGGCCCTTAGGACACTGACGTCCCGGATGAGACAGCTGGACCAGTTGAACCATACCATATTCTTTGCCAATTTCTGCCCAGTGCTTGAGCTGTTCCAGATCACGTTCAGTCTCGATTGCTACTACACCTGGCTCATTTTTAGCGCCGATATCAACCATTACATTACCGGTAATGGCACAGCCCAGACCACCTTTAGCCCATGCCTCATATAAGCCATAATGCAGATGATTAGGTTGCCCTGCTGCGTTAGCCAGTGCTTCACTCATTGCGCCCTTAATAATTCTGTTTTTAAAGGTTGTATTACGAATTGTGATCGGTTCAGCAATCAAGCTCATGATATTTTTTCCAATTTACTGAATTAGAGTCCTTACTCTAGTTTAAACGCCTGTCTAGTCAAGGTTTACTCTATTACAATGCATGCCGCAGGAGTCACAGAAAAAGTTCCTGATGACGGTTTTTAATATTGACTTGCAGCTATCAATTGCCGGGTATACTCGGACTGAGGATTTGAAAATAGCTGTTCAGTATCCTGAAATTCGACCAGTTGCGCATGCCGTAGCACCATCACCTGCTGACATAAGGCACGGACTACCTGTAAATCATGACTGATAAACAGATAGCTTAACTGATATTCCTGTTGCAGATTTCGTAATAACTGTACAATTGCCCGCTGGGTGGTACGGTCCAATGCAGAAGTAGGCTCATCTAAAATAATAAGCTTGGGCTTAAGAATCAAAGCCCGTGCCAGTGCTACACGTTGCCGCTGTCCGCCAGAAAGTTCATGTGGATAGCGCTGTTTAAAATGTACAGGCAACTCTACCGTCTGTAGAATCTGGTCAATCTGCTCAGTTACAGCTAACGGCATATGATGTTTTAAATTCAGCCCTTCACCAATAATTTGCTCGACCGTCATACGAGGATTCAGGCTACTGAACGGATCCTGAAATACAATTTGGAAATCAGTGCGTAATAACCTTATTTTTTTCTCGGAAAGCAGGTTAAGGTCCTGCTCCATTAAAAAGATTTGGCCTTTACTCTCTATCAACCGGGCAATCGCTAAAGCCAGAGAAGTTTTACCAGAGCCACTTTCCCCAACAATTCCAATGGAGTCACCTTGTCTTAAGACCAGATTTAAAGGCTCAACTGCCACAAAATAATCTTTTACACGGTTAAGCAACCCTTGGCGAATAGGAAAACATACACTGACCTGTTCCAGTCTCAACAGTTCGGAGCCTGCGGAGGATGGCAATGCCTGACCAAAATTATGTGCCAATAAATGCCGGGTATATTCAGCCTTAGGCTGTTTAAAAATTTGTTCGGCACTCCCCTGTTCTTCAACTCTGCCTTGATTCATCACAACCACCTGCTGGGCACAGCGCTTAACTATATTAAGATCGTGACTAATTAGAATCATGGCCATATTTCGGCGATGTTGCAGGCTCTGTAGCAGTTTAAGAATTTGCGCCTGTAAAGTTACATCCAGAGCGGTAGTAGGTTCATCAGCGATAAGGATATCGGGATCTAAGGCTAACGCCATCGCAATCATTACCCGTTGTCGCTGGCCGCCGGAAAGCTCATGTGGATAACGGCGCAGTTTGTCTTCCGGATGAGTTATTCCGACATCATGGAGTAATTCTACTACTCTCTGCCGAACCTGATCTTTAGACCAGCCTTGTAAATACAGACTTTCTCCAATAATTTTTTCTACCCGATGCAGCGGGTTAAGTGCAGTCATGGGTTCTTGAAAAATCATGGCAATTTTATGGCCACGAATCTGGCGTTTTGCTGTTTCAGACAGATTTAAAAGATTCTGACTATCTAAAATAGCATTCCCCTGAACTTTAAGATTAGCAGGTAACAGTCCAAGCAAAGCCAAGCTGCTGATGGATTTTCCTGAACCACTCTCTCCGACAATAGCTAAGGTCTGTCCGGCATATAGATGGAAATTTAAATTTTCTACCAGAACTTCGCCCTGCTCATTTTGAATATGCAGCTGTTCAACCTGTAGCTTTAGCGCAGCTGACTGGTCACTGGCGTCTTGGGTCAAATGCATCGCGGGTTGCCTCCCCAATATAGATCAATAATGAAAGAACCAGTGCTAGACTAAAAAAACCAGATAAAGCCAGCCAGGGCGCATTAAGATTATTTTTCCCTTGCAGCAGAATTTCCCCTAATGATGCAGCATCAGGTGGTAAACCATAGCCCAAGAAATCCAGTGCAGTCAGGGAAGTAATATTGGCGGTAAGCATAAAAGGGAGCTGGGACAGACTGGAACTCATGGCATTGGGAAGAATATGCCGGAAGATAATGGCATGATCTTTTACTCCCAGCGCACGTGCAGCGCGCACATAATCGAAATTTCTTGCACGCAAAAACTCTGCCCGAACCAGACCAACCAGGGCTGGCCAGCCAAACAGTAACATAATCAGAAATAGCCAATAAACATTTGGAGTAAACATACTGACCAGAATCATGACCATAAACAGCATGGGCAGGCCACCCCATACCTCAAGTACACGCTGCCCGAGCAGATCAATCCACCCACCGTAATAGCCTTGTACTGCACCTATCACGATACCAATTAAGGCAGCAAAAAATGTCAGGGCAAAGCCGAACAGTAAAGAAATACGCAAACCATATAAAACACGTGCCAGTACATCTCTTCCCTGATCATCAGTACCTAACCAGTTTTGTGCTGTTGGTGGCGATGGCACAGGAACAGCCAGTTCAAGATTTGGCGTCTGATAAGAAAATTCAATTAAGGGCCAGATTGCCCAGCCTTTGGCGTTGATAAGCTGCTGTACCACCGGATCTTTATAGTCAGCTTCCGTTTCAAAAACTCCGCCAAAAGCTGTTTCCGGATATTCCTTCAGTACAGGCACATAATAAGAATTTTCATATTTCACCAGTAGCGGTTTATCATTGGCGATAAACTCTGCCGCAAGAGAACAAATAAAAATCAGAATAAAAATAATCAGGCAGCCCATACCAAGACGGTTATGGGTAAAACGTTGAAGGCGTGCCCGCATTAATGGAGACATTATTTTGCCCCCCGTGAATCAAAATTGATGCGTGGATCGATAATCTGATATAGCACATCACTGATGAGACGCAAAATCAAACCCAGCAGGGTAAATAAAAACAATGTGCCAAAAATAACTGGATAATCACGCTGTACTATGGCTTCAAAACCCATCAATCCCAGTCCATCCAGATTAAAAATTATCTCGATAAACAGGTTGCCTACAAAGAAAATCCCTATCAGAGCTTCAGGTAAACCGGCAATCACTATCAGCATTGCATTACGAAATACATGGCCGTATAGAACCCGGTTTTCACTTAATCCCTTGGCACGTGCAGCTAACACATACTGCTTGCTCAACTCTTCCATAAAAGAGTACTTTGTCAAGTAGGTTAGTCCAGCAAACCCGCCCAGAATCATGGTGAATAAAGGCAAGGCCATGTGCCAGAAATAATCTTTGATTTTTCCAAGCAGGCTGAGCTCCTGAAAATTTTCCGAGACTAGCCCCTGCAGCGGAAACCACTGAAAATAACTGCCGCCAGCGAAAAATACAATCAGTAAAACACCAAATACAAAGGTCGGTACAGCATAACCAACCGCCAGAAGTAATGAAGTAGACTTATCAAATAGCGTGCCGTGCTGTCTGGCCTTTTTAATCCCCAATGGAATAGACACCAGATAAATCAGTAAAGTACTCCATAACCCCAGAGAAACTGTAACCGGCATTTTCTCCCAGAGCAGCTGGGTAACGGGCTTATCTTTAAAAAAACTGATGCCGAAGTCCAGAGTGAGATATCCCTTGAGCATAATCCAGAAACGTTCAGGTGCCGATTTGTCAAAACCGTATTGTGCTTTGATTTTTTCCACCATTTCATCACTAAGGCCCCGTGCACCCTGATATTCAGATGAATGGCCAGCTGTTTCAGCATGGCTAGTGTTTCCCACTCCCTGGAAATTCTGGGCTTGCTGGATAGCCTGCTCTACCGGCCCTCCTGGTGCTAGCTGGATCATCATAAAGTTAATCAGCAGAATCAAGAATAGAGTTGGAATAATTAACAGAAGTCTTTTTAATATATATGTGCCCATAAAGACGCCATTCCCTGTGACTTCAATTGTTATAAGGTTATTGCCTGCGCAAATAACTGCTCACCTGCTGAGCCTGCTTGCTATCAATCCACCAGTAGTCTAAACCTACAGAAAGTTTTGGTTTCTGTTTTGGCTGATGATACATATTCCAGTATGCCAACCAATTTTCCCCCTTGCCATAAGTTGGAATCTGATAGTAGCCCGCACGCAGCAGACGGTCTAATACGCGGGTACGAATAACCAGCTGTTGACGGTCTGGTGCCCGGATGACACTATTAATTACTTGATCAATAACCGGGTTCTTGATACCGGCATAATTATAATTTCCTGCCTGATCAGCTGCAGCACTTCCCCATAACTGTGCCTGTTCATTACCAGGCGTCAGTGACTGCGGCATTACGCTGGTCGTCATGTCAAAATCATAACGGCGCATCCTTTCAAGATACTGAGGTACATCTACCTGACGTAGCGTCACTACAATACCGAGTTTTTTCAGATTACGTACAAAAGGCATTAAGGTACGCTGTAAACCGTCCTGATGAATGAGGAATTCGATTTCAACCGGCTGTCCTTTGGAATCATATAGTTTGCCATCATGAATTCGATAATCGGCCTTAATTAAAATCTGACGTGCAATCAACAGATTGTTACGATTAAATCCGCTGGCATCTGAAACCGGATACTTCCAGTTCTTGAGTACACCTTGACGCATTACAGTATGCAATTTGGGTAATAGCGGCTGAAGGATCTGCATTTCCTTAGGGCCGGGTGGTCCTTTTGCTTCAAGTTCACTATTGGCAAAATAACTTTGCAACCGCTGATACTGACCATAAAACAGGGCCTTATTCAGCCATTCATAGTCATACGCATAAGTTAAAGCGCGGCGGAACTGAATATCATTAAAGGGGCTACGACGTGTGTTAAACACAAAACTCTGGGTTGCCACCGGATTCTGATGCCGAAAGCGATAGGTCTTGACCATCCCAGCTTTTACTGCCGGAAAATTATACTCTGTCACCCATTTACGCGCTGTCATCTCTTCATGCAAAGTATATTGCCCTGACTTAAAACCTTCAAAAGCAATATCCAGATTTCGGTAATAAACATATTTTAACCGGTCAAAATTATAACGTCCCTTATTTACAGGTAAATTCTGCCCCCAGTAATGCGGATTTCGTTTATAGGTAACGCTACGCCCTGCATCAATCCGGTCAATCAGATAGGGGCCTGAACCAACAATAGGTTGCATAGTAATTCGAGTAAAATCCCGGTTTTTCCAGTCCTGCCTGGAATAGATGGGTAATGTTCCCAAAATTAGTGGCATCTCTGCATTATTATCTGACCTGAAAGTAAATTTGACCTGATACCTAGATAGAACTTCAGTTTTTTCCAGATCCGCCAGATACATCTGCAACCCCGGATTGGATTTGGTCTGATAAGCGTCAAAGCTGAACTTCACATCTTCAGCTGTGACAGGGAGACCATTACTAAAACGTGCTTTAGGATTCAGATAGAAAATAACAAATTTAGTATGTTCTGGATCATAGCTGGCTTTTTCTGCCAATAGCGGATAAAGCACTCCCGGCTCATCCAGAGAACTGCTCATCAGGGAATCAAACAGAAAATTAATCCCATCTACCGAGCTGCCTTTACCATTCATGCTATTTAAGTTATCAAAAGTACCATTACTGGCTGTACTTAATAATCCACCTTTAGGAGCTGCCGGATTAGCATATGGCATGGCATTCAGGCCGCTATACTTGGGCTGGGTGTGAAGCGCGATATAAGGCGTGGTTTGCAATGCAGCAAACCCGCCTTGAGCACATACACTTAATCCAGCCGCAAACCCCAGCTGCTTAGCTTTTGCAAAACTCCAGTGCATACCAGATCCTGTTCAGGTTTTTTTATTATAGATTTGGTACTTTAATCACTTCACCGATACGAAGCTGCGTACTTGGCTGAATATTATTCATTTCTGCCAGTTCGCTCGTATTCATACCATATTTGTTGGCCAGACCAATTAATGTATCCCCACGTTTTACCGTATATGAAGTTACTGTTTTTGGAATCAGCAAGTTCTGACCACGTAAAAGACCAGCACGTGACTCCAGATTATTTAACTCTGCCAGCTCTTTAACCGAAATACCGACACGGCTGGCAATGGTATTCAGAGACTCTCCATTTTTTACGGTATAACGCTCAGTATCACGATGACTGCCAGAAGAATTATTTTTACTGTTCTTTGCAGTTACTGTTTCTTTCTCTACAGGTGCAGGTGATACTGGCAGTTCTCCATCAAGCTTGATTTTCTGGCCGACACGCAAGCCTGAATTACGGTTAATTCCATTTAGGCCTGCCAGAAAATTAACCTGTAAATGATATTTTCCGGCAACTGATGTAAGAGTATCGCCCGGCTGAACAATATATTCATCCGGCATGCTTGCCCCAGCCGGAACTTTTAAAGTCTGGCCAATACGGACTCCACTACCGGTATTGATATTATTAAGCTGTGCCAGGTCGCTTACAGACACTTTAGATTGTGCTGCAATACTGGTGAGAGTATCGCCACGCTGTACCTTATAACTTTCAGTCTTATAATTCGTACTGACTTTGATATTGTCATTCAAAGTTGTTTTCTTATCTTCTTTAGTTTCGACTTTAGCAGAAACACTGGTCTCCTCTACAGGAACATTGATTCTCTGACCTACCAGCAGGCTGCTGGTTGAAGTCAGGCCAGGTGTTAAATCTGCCAATTCTTGATTAGATAATGCATAACGTTCAGCAATCATTTTCAGATATTCGCCACGTTTAACAGTGTAACTCTTGGTCTTGATCCGCTGTTCTGCGGTTACTCTGGTGTCAGCCACCTTAACAGGTTTTGCCACAGCTGCATTCGGATTATCTTTCAACTGAAGTTTCTGTCCTACAAACAGACCACTAGTTACAGAGAGATTATTCCAGTCGGCCAGTTGTTTCAATGAGAGACCAAACTGGTCAGCAACGCTGGTCAGACTATCATTGGCTTTGACCAGGTAAGTTTCCGGTTTGCTGGCTTTTACAGTTTTTTCTTCAACTTTTTGTGGAATGGCATCGTACAGGTATAAAGAAGTTCCTACATATAAGGTAGCACTTGGGTCAATCTGGTTCCATTTCGCCACATCACGCCAGCTTACCCCATTTTTCATGGCAATTACTGCAAGGGTATCACCTGGCTGAACCGTATAGGTACTGCGCTTGCCCTTTGGTGGTATAACTACAATTTCGCTGTCAGTCTTAATATAGTCTTTGCCCTTGTTGCGCTCTAACTCTTCCGAATTTGCCAGGGTATTTTCCGCCACGGCTTTTGGATAAGAGAATCCACGCTTAACCTCTTTACCCTGCTGTTCGGCTACTGAGAGACTAGTCTGGATAGCTGTCAGTTTAATCTTGCCATCATATGGATCTACAATTTCTGTACCTTGCGGAGCCAAGGCTTTTAGCTCAGCAACTACTTCATCTTTTTCAGCCTGGCTGGCTTGAGGCTGGAGTACCTCTTCAACTGACTTTTTCTCACCTTCAGCCTTAACCAGAGCCAGAATCTGGTCACGTTCAGTTTGTGAAATTGGTGGCTCTACACGTACCGGTGTAATATTTGCCGCTGGTGTCACTGCAACAGGTATACGCGGAGCACTTGGTATGTCTGCTTTTGCTGCAAATGAAGCCAGAGCATCCGAACCTTTAGGTGTTGAGACTTTAGCTGTAGTTGTTTTACTGCTATTACTTGCCAACACAGGTGCAGAGCTTAATGAAGATGAAGGAACTGTTGCAGAAGCAGCTGGAGTTACCCTGGTCTGGACTCTTACCGATGATGCGGGCTTAGAAGCTACTGGCGGCTGGTTGCTTGCCCATAGCCCTCCTGAACCTGAATTCAGGCTGCGCAGCTTTGTATCAATTGCCGGACTAAGATCAGCTGGAATCAGAATACGCATCGGGCTGGCCGGATCTACATATTCACCGCGATGGCCGGGATTCAAGGCATAAAGTTCGGCACGGCTTAGGCCAGTAATAGAAGAAACCTGATTTAACCCGACTCCGCCATTTAAATTAACTTCGCGGAAGTGTGGACGGTTAGCAATTGGCGGTAAAGATACCCCATATGCTGACGGGTTTTTAATAATCTGTGCTACTGCCAAGAAACGTGGAACATAATTCATGGTTTCCTGTGGCAGTTTAAGCGACCAGTAATCAGTAGGTAAGCCTGCAGCACGGTTACGGTTAATGGCCTGCTGGATGCGACCCGGCCCGGCATTATAGGCAGCCAGTGCCAATTCCCAGGAACCGAACTGATTATACAGGCTGCCTAAGAACTCATAGGCTGCACGAGTCGATTCAACCACATCTCGACGGCCATCATATAGTGAAGTCTGCTTCAGACCATAAATTTTACCGGTGCTTGGAATAAACTGCCATAAACCTGCTGCTGCTGCACTACTGGTCGCTGCCGGGTCATAGGAGCTTTCAATGACTGGTAATAGGGCCAATTCAGTTGGCAGACCACGACGCTCGGCTTCTTTTACGGTATGGTACAAATAGCGGCTGGCACGTGCACTTAGACGGTCAAGATAAGGCTGACGTGAAATAAACCAGCTACGCTGTGCCTCAATACGTGAGTCCCAGTGATTTAAATCCATCTTGAAGCCTACAGTCATCCGCTTCCACACATCACCGTGCTTGAGAATCAGCAGACGATCGCCTTCGACAGCGCGCATATCAGTCGCAGAAAGCAGATCTTCAAGTGAATCCAGACTGCTGGCATCTAAAAGACCGGACCCAACCTGGTTTGATTTTATTGTTTTTGAATTCGCGGGAGTTGATGAACAGCCTGTCGTCATCCCGAGTGCTGCAATAGCAGAGCCAAGTAGAGTAATTTTAAACAAGATTGACGCAGAAGGCTGCCACACTGCTGTGGTTGGTTTATACATAAAAAATTCCAAACAACTCGCACAAAGTTTATTTTTTAAATAAGCCATTGTAGTGATGACTGCCAATGACACAAGGCAATAATTTAGCGCGATTCCACCTGAAATGTTACAAGAAATTAAAATTTCCCTTTAACAGCAGGTCGTCTTCCAGTTTTTGTGTATACAATAGAAGTCTCAGGTATGTATTTTCCCCTTGTATTTTTTTGACAGGTTTCTGATTTATGTCTCAAACAATCACACTCTATGTAGATGGTGCTTGCCGCGGTAATCCCGGCTTAGGTGGATGGGGTGCATATATCATTACCGAGCAGGAAGAACATAAAATCTGTGGCGGTGAACCCCTTACTACCAATAACCGTATGGAATTGACTGCTGCAATTGAAGGCATTTCATTCTGCCCAAAAGATGCCAAGCTTGTCATTTGGACAGACTCTAACTATGTCAAAAAGGGTATTACCGAATGGATTCAAGGCTGGAAAAAGAAAAACTGGAAAGACGTCAAAAATCCTGACTTATGGCAAAAACTGGATGCAACCTGCCAAGGACGCGAAATCGAATGGAATTGGATTAAGGGACATGCTGGCCATGCAGGCAATGAAATGGCAGACCAGCTGGCAAATTTAGGTGCAGATCAAATCATGCAAGGCATCAGTACCCCGGTTCAGGCACAGCTCAATAGTGAGCATACATCAGAAAAAAAGTCTGAAAGCGACTGGTTACTGGATGATCCGTTAGGCTTCGATTTACTTGAATCAGAACCGGAGCATATAGAAGAGTCGACTCTGTTATTGCCAGATCAGGTTGAATTAATGGATGATGAATTAGCTACTGAAATAGAGACGGCTGAGTCAAGCCATCCATATGTAGTCACTACTGAAGCGACCTTGGAGCTACATGGTCCGCGCCAGCTGATTCTTGATACGGAGACTACTGGTTTTTATTTCCAGGATGGAGACCGGATTATTGAAGTCGGTGCCATTGAAATGGTAAATCGTAAACTTACCGGCAGCTCAATCCATATTTATATCAATCCGGAAAAACCGGTGGGTGACTCAGTAGACATTCACGGTATTACTGATGAATTCTTGCAGGATAAGCCACGTTATGCGGAAATTGCAGAGGTTCTTTTTAATTATTTAAAAGGTGCCGAGATTATTGCCCATAATGCCAGCTTCGATATGAACTTCCTTGATATGGAGTTCAAACGCGCAGGATTCCCTGCATTATCTGAAGTGTGTGAAGTAACTGATACCCTGGCACTAGCTAAAAGCAAGCATCCCGGACAGAAGAACTCGCTGGATGCTCTGGTTCGCCGTTATGAAATTCCAGCACGAGACCGTACTTTTCACGGTGCTTTGCTCGATGCCGAGATCTTGTCCGATGTATATCTGGCCATGACAGGTGGACAAGTATCCTTTGATATGGATGCCCTGTCTCAAAGCGAAATAAGTCAGTCACAGGCTTCACGACAAGTAATCAATGTTGATTTGCCCGTAATTATGCCTTCACCCGAAGAGCTTGCGGCTCATGAAGAGTGGGTTCAACACTATCAGGAAAAGAATGGCGAACCCTGTTTATTTGCCCGATAAAAAAAACCACATAAAGTGTTATTTTTTGTATATAAACCTTTTCTAGTTAAGTTATATTAATCTCTAGAAGTAAGGCGGTTATTTATACCAGTCCTTACATGAACAGATATAACACTAGGAAAGGTGCAGATCACATGTCTTACCAAACCTCGATTCATTTTGATCCAACTGCATTACTGATAATAAAAAATGAAATCGACAACTCTATAAAACTGGTTGAATCCGCTGTAAGCACCTTGGCAGAGGATCAGAGTTTACCTTTTGGTATTGAGGATACCCTAGCGCAGTTTCAGCAATGCGCACATGTACTTGCACTGATTGATATACCACATCTGGCCCAGATTGCAGCTTACTCTGCAGAACTGATGCGCAAGATTATGAGCGATCCACAACATATTGATCATGACCAGGTGGTGGCGCTCAGTGAGGGTACAACCATGCTCAAACGCTATGTTGAGTTTATTTGCCTGCGTGAAGTCAAAGTTCCCCAATTTCTACTGGATACATTGAATCAACTTGAAAAAGCACTGGATAAGCCTCTAACCCGTGAAGGTCAGCCACTGGTTCCACTGCTCGACTTTATGTCACCTGAGTTTAAACTGCCTGCTGCGCCACATCTGGAACAATCCAGCTATGTACACCAGCTTTATAAAATGTGTTTGAACAGAATATTAAAACAGCAGGAAACCGAGCTCGATTTACAAGGCATTAAACTGGTAGGAGCATATCTGGCATTTCTAGCCAATAACCAGCCTAGTCAACAGTACTGGAATCTGGTGTATATGGCCTTTAACCAGATAGAAAAACTGATTTTAAATGAACCGCGCCTGCGCACCTTAATCCGTATTGAAACCAGTATTGATAAGTTTTTAACACAACCAGACAGCTTTAGCCCATCAATTGAAGATCTGGCTGACATAGTGGTACTGTGTATTAGTCAAGAAGATACACTGTCGCAACATGTCCGTGAACAGCTCAATATTGGTGATGAAATCTTGACTGATACTCAGCTTCAGGTACTGAGCCGTCATCTGTTCGGACCGGACTATGAAACCATTCATGCAATTACTGATCTGATCACCACCCAGATGGCCCAGATTCGTCATGATATTGAATACAATTATCAGAATATGTCGCCAGAAAAAAGTCAGGATATTCAGCAGAACCTGCTGATGCTGGCCAATATTTTCAAACTGCTGAACCTGAATGAAGCTTATATAGAGTTAACGCAGCAGGCTCGGGCTTTAAGTCAGCCGAACGTTCTGACAGATGAAAACTATGCCCAACAGCTCATGAACAGTATTTTATCGGCAATGAACTCTATTGGAATACTGGAACGCCACCACACCTCCAGCCGCCTGCAAATTCGTGTAAATAACATGAGTATCTCTCTGGACAGGCTTGATGAAGCTCATGAAATGCTTTTAACCGAGACCAAATCACTCATCGATTTGGCCAGCCAGAGCCTTACCCTTTATCTGCAAGACCCGAACACCTTAAACATTGAAGGGGTATGTAACCAGTTTAAGGAAATTTCTGGTGCCGTTTTATTCTTGGGAATGGAAAAATGTCAACAGGCTTTACTTGAAGGGGCGCGGTTTCTGGAACATTCAAACAAACATGCGCTGGTTATTGAAGCCCAGCATATTGAAGATCTGCTCAATATTCTGGCGAGCGCCGATATGCTGATTGAAAATTTAAAAAACAAACAGCCTGTTTTAGGCTCGATGTTTAATGTAGCATTAGCAAGTAGTCAAAAACTTGTTGCCGCTGCCTAAATGTCTGAACTATCACTTGCTTACATCTTTCATGAACAACAGTTGTTAGTTGATGAAAACTTCCAGCTTCCTGAGGTCGAGAAGCTGGAAGATGATCTTGATTTTATTCCGGGCGATCAGATCATTGCCCGTGATCTTCTTGATATAGATGCTATCCCTGAAGGCCTGCATCTGGTTCCGATCCGACAATTGATCAGTTTGTGGAGCCGTAGCCAGTTTGAACAGGCTAGCCGTGCTGTGCAGCTATTAGAATGGCGTCGTAATCATAAATTTTGTAGCCACTGTGGACATGAAACAGAGGTCCATCCTCTCGAATACGCCATGATCTGCTCTACTTGCCGTTATCGGCAATATCCACGTGTACAACCTTGCGTGATTACAATTATTACTCGCGGCGAAGATGAAATTCTGCTGGCGCAGTCTGTACGCAATAAAGGCAAAATGTACGGATTGATTGCTGGTTTTGTCGAGGTGGGTGAAACGTTAGAAGATGCAGTACGTCGTGAAACATTAGAAGAGGTAGGACTGCACCTGAAAAACATCCGGTATCTAGCCAGCCAGCCTTGGCCATTTCCCAGCAATCTGATGCTGGCTTTTCATGCTGAATATGAGTCGGGTGACATCAAGCTTCAGGAAGAAGAAATCAGTGATGCCCGTTTTTTCAGATTTGATAAGTTACCAGAAATTCCGTTCAAAGGCAGTATTGCCCATTCCATGATTATGCACGTACTTCATGGAACGCCAATTATTGAATATTAAGAAAGGCCAGTTAACTGGCCTTGAGTGCTTCATCAAGAAATTTAAGTATGCTTTGCTTGGTTTGAAAGTGCCAACTGAACAGACTCGATAAGCTCCCTAAAACTGTAATATGTCCAGTTTTAGGGATCATCACGATCTGGCTATAATTGCCACACTGTCGTAATTGCTGGTCCAAGTCATCACTATTACTTTTTTTAACAACTTGATCATTTTCAGCTACAACCAGACAGTGCCGGATCGGGTTATGGTCAACAAAGTAATAAGGCATGACCTCATGATAAGGAATGTTTTGGTCAAACGCATCCTGAGCAATTGGATCACCCTTATAATCAAAATGATAAGGGCCGGCGATTCCAATTACTACCTTGATTTTTGAACGGCATTCCAAGGTATAGGGTGTAGGATGATAGATTGCCGACATTACATTAAATGCGCCTGCAGAGTGTCCCATCAGAATCAGCTGTTCAGTTGAAATATGCAATTCCTGCTGATGCTGGTCCAGATAATTTAATGCCAGGGTCAGATCATCAATATAGCTCGGAAAAATATGCTGGGGGGCCAGATGATAATTTAAAACTACTACATCATAGCCTTCGCGTGTAAATGCTTCGCCGATAAACACATAATCCTTTTTATCTCCATGCTGCCAAGCTCCTCCATGTACAAAGACAATCACCGGACGTTGAGGCAGGGGATGTTTAGTACGATAAATATCAAGAAGCTGTCTAGCTTTTGTGCCATATGCTATATCTTGATTCAATTCAAAAGACTGTCTAGGCGTCAGATGATTGAGCATATAACTAGCCGCGTCATACAGGCGAAACTCCTGATAACGAAGCTTCGCCTGTGTAGTTAAACGCTGTAAATTTTGAAGAATCTGCATAAGATTTACTGAATAGAGACCGGTTCAGGCTGATCAGGATCAATAGCAACAGGAGTTTCGACTTCCGGTGCTGCATAATTGTTTGCTACTGGACTTGCGAGAGAAGAACTGGCAACTGGACCTGAACCCTGCTCGACATTATCAATCAGGGTAACGATTTTGGTAATATTGCCTACCTGCTGTAAAACCTGATTAAGATCATTTATTTCAGCATTATTCAGACGACCCATTACATAAAGTACGCCATCTTCTGTATGCACCAGTACTTTGCTGTCAGAGACCATTTTGGCCTTCATAATCAGTCCGCGCGTATTTGCGGTAACGGCTGCGTCCTGCATGATAGTGTTATAACCGACTTTATCACCCACTGTAATATAATTATGCACGGTTTTGACATCAGACATGGCCCGTACATTGTCTTCTGCAAGCTGTTTCAGATAAACATCAGGTACTTGCCCTGTAAGCAGGACATTGCCATGAAAGCTTTCGACATTAATACGTGACTGTTTAAAGCGGGGATCAAGTTTATAAAGATTAATATTGGCAGTACGTTCAATTGAAGAATCAATAAAAACTTGTCCTAATGAACGCACACCACTATCAGTACCAACAGGAGTAGCACCAGTACCATTTGAAATAAAGCTTGCGCATCCAGATAAGCTTGCCACACATAGCAAAGCCAAAGTGAAACGATTAAACACTCAGCAAGACTCCCTAATTTTTAGATCTGATCTTTATTGACAGGTTCATTTTCCCAGACTGTATGACAGAGTAAAGAACTCTCAATCTAAAGTAAATGCATTTTCAATCCACTCAAGATCATACGGTAGCTTATAAAAGTCTTGCTGTACCTTTTTTGCAATTTGTGTAGAGAAGTTAAAGCAAATCACGTCAAAACGGCAGTAATAATTTTCATAAACAGGATGTTGGCTTATAAAAGACATTGCCGTCTGAATAATCTTTTTTTGTTTACTTCTGGAAATGACTTCTTGGGCACGTCCATAACCTGTCATACTACGGGCTTTGACTTCAACAAATATTAGTTCCTGGTTCCGGCATACAATCAGATCTATTTCTCCGTACCGGGAATGATAATTCTGATTCAAAAATACAAAGCCCTGCTGCTCTAGAAATATCTTGGCCTGCTGCTCAGCCCACTGCCCTAACTGTTTAGTAAAAGTAACCATTTTTATAATAATCAAAGGTTTTATAATATTATTCGCTGCAACTTACCCTGCACCTGCTGATAACATTGTGGAGTGCGCTTTATCTGCCGGGTCTCTACACGGATCTGTCCTGTTCGTCCTTCAAAACTGAAGTCACCTATGGGAATATTTTTGGGCTGCTGTAAGTAATGCTCTGCCAAAGTCCATGCATCTCCACCAAAAGCCAGTAGACGCTGATAAGCCATGTTAACCGGCTGCTGCTGATAAGCTATGATCATTTCTGGCCATTTTGCTTCATAAAGTGCCGGAGCATCACAGAATTTCAAGCCCTCCGGAATTTTTGCTCCCTCTTCAATCGCGATCGCATGAGCATAAATACCTGTTTTTGGTAATTTAACTATGCTATTGAGCCAGTCAGTCTTACCCAGCAGTAAAAGTGCCTGCTGTTTCGGCAGTTTTTTAGGCAAAACTTCAATGATCTGAACCGGATAATCCAGTTGTGACATCAGTGCAATTAAAAAAATTTCACTATCTGCTTCTATGCCCGGTTCTCTTAAAACTGACACCTGACGGATATTGTCATGAAGCATAAGCGCGCCCATAGTAGCTGCATCTGCATTTTTCGACAGGCTAAACTGTAATACCTTATTGTGATGCTGCCCAATTTCATTTAAAGCCAGTACCTGTACTTTTGGATTAAGCCTGACGGCCTCTTCTACTTTTTCACGGCTCAATGGCCCTACAACTAGCCGAGTCTTGGGTTTTATATGTTTGGCGAACAGGCTTTTCATGTTTTGTCCGTATGAGTTTACGAATTTAAGCTGTTCTTGACTGCCAGATGCTTCATAAGCACTCATAAACCCCTGCTTTACACTAGAGGCAGCTCGCGCGAGCGGGCCGGTTTCAGGTAGAATAACCAGAACTTCTGCCTGCACTGTCTGCATGAAGCTGAACAAACTGATCAACAGCAAAACTTTTTTATTATTAATCATGGAACCACCCTTATGAGTGCTCAATTATTTGTAGTGGCAACGCCGATTGGGCACCTGGATGATATGACCTATCGAGCAATTGATGTTCTTAAATCCGTAGCTCTGATCGCAGCAGAAGATACACGACAGTCTGCCCAATTATTAAAACATTATAATATAACCACGCCCCTTACTGCATGTCATGATCATAATGAAAATAATAAAATTGATTATTTAATTGAAAAATTACAATCAGGTGAAAATATGGCGCTGATCAGTGATGCAGGTACTCCCCTGATCAGTGACCCTGGCTTTAAACTGGTACGTGCTGCTCAAGAAAAAGGTATTCGAGTAATACCGGTGCCTGGCGCCTGTGCTGCAATTGCAGCCTTAAGTGCAGTTGGCCTGCCTAGTGACCGTTTCAGTTTTGAAGGTTTCTTGCCCTCCAAGTCTTCACAGCGTCTGGTGCAGCTGGAAAAACTGAAAGATGAAACGCAAACTTTAATTTTTTATGAAGCACCTCACCGTATTTTGGACAGCATCCAGGATATGGCAAAGGTATTTGGATCAGAGCGTCCGGTCGGTTTTGCACGGGAAATTACCAAAACTTTTGAAACCATCAAAAAAATGACCCTAGGTGAACTGGTCACTTTTATTGAAGCAGACCATCATCAGCAAAAGGGTGAAATTGTCGTTGTGATAGGAGGCTCTATCCAGCAAAAAGATATTGATCAAGAGAAACTCGACCAGCTTCTGAGCCGCCTGCTTCAGGATTTATCAGTTAAAGCTGCTTCTCAACTTGCTGCGGACTTGACTGGTATTAAAAAGAAAGTGGCTTACCAGCGCGCCTTGGAATTGCAGTCTCAAACCGGATAGGTTATTGAAATTAATGTCCTAACTAAAAAAGCATCACGAATGATGCTTTTTTAGATTAACTCTGTTCAATGCGATTAGCTGCGTACACCTTCATCAGGCGGGACTTCAATAATTTTCCCACCACTTGCCAAAAAGCGTGCTATTTCATCTTCCAAAGCTTGACGTTTCTTCTGCTTTGCAGTGACGGTCAGAGTTTCAGCTTCCGCCAGATCTGTGTCGTTAAGAACCGCTTCTTCGTCAACTGCACCTTTCTCAGCTGCTTTTGCTTCATCTTCATCGACTGCTACATCTTCTACATCATCATAATCATTCATATCTGTTTTCTCACTCCCCATAAATGCCTATATTCCATGGTGAACCGTGGTAATTTAGATTGGAATTTAGCAATCTCTAACGAATTCGCAAAGAGCTAAAAGCAGAAAAAACGTATCTTTTTTAATCAAATTCGTAATCAATTATAAAAGAAATGCACGAAAGTGTTTTTATTCGCCAGTTTTACAATAACGTGTATCTTTTAAGTGAATCAGGCCACTGGCTTGCGACATAAAAAGATCTTTAAGTAATGGCTGCTGATTAACCTGCTTTTTCCCCAGATTTCGTGCCCAGATCACTGGAAACAGCTCTCGGGTTTCAAGCCAGCCCAATACTGACATACCATGCATCATAGCTGCATTCTGTCCTTTACGGCGATGCTCATAACGTAGCAATGTCTGCTCATGTGCCCATACTCCCCGTTTAGCATCATGTAATAATGCATCACAAAGTATGGCAGCATCCAGACAACCAATATTTACTCCCTGACCGGCCAACGGATGGATTACGTGAGCAGCATCTCCTATCAATGCCAGTCCTTTTTTTACATAGCGCTGAGCGGAGCGCGCTTTTAAAGGAAAGCTGGCCCTTGAACGCACTACTTGAACTTCTCCCAGCATATGCTGACTTTCTTTAGTTAAAAGCCGGGCAAATTCTTCATCACTTAGAGCCGAATATTCATCGGCATAATCTTCTGGCAAAGTCCATACAATTGATTGCCAGTAGCCATATTCTTCGGGCTGTATACTGGCCATAGGCAGATAAGCCAGCGGGCCAGTGGGCAAAAAGATCTGGCGTGCTACGTGCTGATGTGGCTGGGCGGTTTTAATGGCACAGCTAACCGCTGATTGTTTGTAGTCCAGCACGTCCAGATCGATCATAGCCTGTTCACGTACAAATGACTGGGCACCGTCTGCCCCGATCAGTAACCGGGTATATATTGCTGAACCATCAGCAAGCTGTAGATGCCAGCAATTTATACCCTGTTCAATGTGAGTGACTTTAATTTGGGTACGATAATCCTGTACATTTTCCAGCAATTTTTTCTGAATCGCAAGATTGAGTATACTTGGCTCGACCATTGAGCCAAGCCACTGATCTTCTGGCGGAAAGGACTGTGATTCATGACCAAAAGCTATTTCGCCATAGCCATTTTTATTCCAGACCTGCATACCGGTATAGGGCATATGTCTGGCGATTTCTTTCCACACGCCTACTGTTTTTAAAAGATGAACGGTCGCTTGGCTCAGTGCCAATACCCTGGGATTTACTACAGGCAATATCTGCGCTTCTGCCAAGACCGGTGCCGCATCCAGTACAGTAGGCTGAACTCCACCTTGCGCCAATAATAATGCTGTTAGACCACCAACCAGACCACCACCGACAATAACCACATCTAGAATTTCACTCATGCTTTTAGCCCCATTGCATAATTGGCTACTAGAGGTTTTATTCCCGGGACTATATCAAAAGCAATCAGACCGGTATTGCGTAGCAGTTTCAGAACCGGATTCTGATTACTAAAACCTCGTACTACCGAATCACAAAACTTGATGACCCGTTGCTGGTCGGTCAGGCGGGCCTGTTCATAAGCTTTTAGAACTTCTGGCTCACCCAGATCATCAGATACTGTCAGATGACTGCCGAGAAAACGCAACAAGACATCCGCATCACGCAGGCACAGATTAAAGCCTTGACCGGCCACAGGATGGAGTGTATGTGCAGCATTGCCCATCAAAACTACCCGGCCAACTGCCTGTTTATGGGCCAGAACCTGTGACAATGGATAACTGAAGCGTTTTCCGGTCTTTTCAAATTTCCCTGCCCGGTCACCATAAGTCTGTTGTAAGGCATTTAAAAAATGCTGATCATTTTCTTCACCCAGCCACTCATGTTCAGTCCCCTTTTTGACTGGCCAGACCACAGAACGTCGATACTCACCCGGAAGTGGCAAGAGCGCCAACGGTCCTAAAGGACTAAAACGCTCAAAACCAACCTGACGGTGCGGTTTGGATGTCTGTACCGCGGTGACAATTGCCACCTGGTCATAATCATGCACATCTACACCAACACCCAAGGCCTGTCGGCAAAAAGAATCGCGGCCATCAGCAGCAATCACCAGTTTTGAAGTAAGTTGCAGTTCTTGACCTTCTCGTTCTGCCTCAATGTAGACCTGTTCTGTATCTTGAGTTAATGCCTTAACCTGTACTCCATCAATTAATTCTATCCAAGGTTGCTGGCGCACTTGAGTTAGAAGTACTCGTCCAAGCCAGGCATTCTCAATCACCTGTCCAAAGCTCTCAACATTTTCCTGCTCAGCTTTCAGACGAGCCTTACCAAAACTTCCCTGTTCTGTAATATGAACTTCCAGAATAGGTGTAGCATGCTGTTGAAGAGCCTCCCACAGCCCTAACTTCTGGTAAATCTGTACACTCCGGCGTGAAAGTGCCGTATTACGTGCATCAAAACTTGAGTGATAGGGAACACTTTCTGTATCGGTGTAGTCAGGGTAGCGAATAGCTTCGAGCAACTTGACTCCGATTTTGGCTTTAGCCAACATTAAAGCAAGACTTAAGCCGACCATCCCCCCACCAACAATAATCACTTGTTGCTGCATAACAGTTTCCTTATTTCTGGCAGATCAATGCTGGGCCTGAGCCATTAAATGTTCAATGTCTGTAACTGTTTTTACGACTTCAGCTGTTAAAATCAGTGGACCATGTTCTGTAGCCACTACATCGTCCTCAATGCGGATTCCAATACCCCGCCATTTTTTGTCTACGGCTTCATCGTCTGGAGCAATATACAATCCGGGCTCAACAGTAACCACCATACCAGCTTCATAACTGCGCCACTCCCCATCTTTCTTATAAGACCCGACATCATGCACATCCATCCCCAACCAGTGGCCGGTACCATGCATATAGAACTGGCGGTAAGCTTCAGTTTCGATCAGTTCATCTACATTACCTTTTAAAAGTCCAAGTGCTGCCAGACCTTCTGTAAGGATACGAACTGCACGCTCATGCGGTTCACGGTAAGAATTCCCGATGCGTACTGCGTCAATAGCAGCCAGCTGAGCTTTTAATACAATTTCATACAAGACTTTCTGTTCAGGGCTAAATTTACCATTTACCGGAAATGTACGGGTAATATCAGAGGCATAATGCTCATATTCACAAGCCGCATCGATCAATACCAGATCACCATCTTTAAGTGGCTGGTTATTTTCCACATAATGTAAAATACAGCCATTACCTCCACCACCGACAATGCTGTTATAGGAAGGTACGCAACCATGCTGGCCAAATACATAATTTAGCTCTGCTTCCAGAGCATACTCCATCATTCCCGGCCGTACCTGATGCATGGCACGAGTATGGGCCTGTGCACTAATTACAGATGCGGCTTGCATGATCTCAATTTCTTTGGCAGATTTGATCAGGCGCATTTCATCTAAAATACGGTCCAGCTGTAAAAGCTGTGATGGAGAACCATCGCCACGACGCTGCTGGGTATCAGCCTGCTTAATCCATTGACTGACTCGGGCATCAAATTCGGCATTGTGTCCAATACGATAGTACAGACGTGCTTTATTCAGCAACTTTTCAATAATCTCTTCATCAAGCAGATCAATCGCATAAGCTTCATCAGCTTCATAATCTTCAATTGCGCCATCAATACCAGCACGGTATCCATTCCAGATTTCCATTTCCCGGTTACGTTCACGGCAAAACAGGCTGTAGGTGTAGTCATCTGCTGTCTCAAAGGTTTCAATGACTGCCACTGCTTCTGGTTCTGCAAACCCGGTGAGATAGTAAAAGCTGCTGTCGGCACGGAATTTATAGTCAGCATCCCGGTTACGGTAGGCAACCGGACTGGTGGCAATAATGGCAATACTGTTTGGCCCCATATGTACAGCCAGACAGTCGCGACGCTGTTGAAAGTCTTCTTGAGTTAGTTTTATCATGCTGGTAATCTTTAATTGTAAAGTATGGGATATAACACGGCTGGTATTAACCAAAAACCAAGTCCGAGTTAACTCGGACGGTGCGGCGTAAACATTTCAACTACATTTTGGCTATCAGATAAGGCGGTCTTTTTAGCCTGAGCCTGAACATGTTGCAATAATGAGCTTTCTGACACTGTAATTTTTTTACGTCCAATCGAAAGGCTAACCGGTATCAGACGTACAAACTCATATAACTCCTGATAGCTTTCCTCACCTTCTTCATCATCATCTGACTCTTCAAATTCAACTGCGGCTACATCCTGTAAGTGCTCAATCAGTTCTTTTTCGTCAGATCGAATATGTCCTGATGCAAGACCAAACCCCAGCACTACACCTGCACACCAGTCTGCCAGTGCCTGTACCCGATCAGCCAGCATATGCTCATCATCAGGTAGTAAAGGTAAATAGTCGAGTTCATCTTCTGACAGCGCATGAAATACATCTTCTGCTTCCTCTGCCAGCATGGCCAGTGCTTCATCATTTAAAGCAGGTACATGAAGAGTTGCGAGAATATTCATCCACTCATCTCGAGTAGGCGCCTCTGTAACACAAACTATACCTGTGAGTAAGCCATGTAACTCACTTGGGCTCGAAATTTCTTCAATTCCATTAAATTGTTGCTGCCAGTCTGTCCAACCTGAAATATCGTCTTGCATTCGCTTTTCCAATCTTTATACTGCTTATATATTACCTTTGATTGCAATTCTGTGCGACCTCGTTATGTTAGAAGAATTACAGCGTCTACAGGCGCATATTGGTGTTTTAAAAACACGACTTCATCATCTTGAGAGTGAAAATAGTTCGCTCGTTCAAGCCAAAGAAAAGAGTGATCAGCATCATCACGCTCAAGTTGTGCAAAAAAATGGCATCATTACCCAAAAACAAGAAGAAATTGACCAGTTGACAGAGAAACTGGGCAGTGTAGAAAGTCAGTTCAAACAGCTCAATACAGATGCCACTGCTCTGGCAGATCGGTATAGCCGTTTAGAAAAAAGCTGTACTGACCTTAAAAATCGTTTTCAGGAAATTTTAAGCGAACGGAATGAGCTCCGTGCGACTAAAGAGCAGTTACAGGCCCAGCAACGTCAGTCCCAGCAGGAAATACATGATCTTAAGCAGGAGCGTGAGCGACTGCTTCAGAAAAACGAACTGGCTAAACATAAGGTAGAAGCTATTATTCAGCGTCTGGCCATTTTAGGAACCAGTCAGGATCAGCATGCGCAGGAAATCCAGCAGCTTGCCCACCCAAACACGGATATGAGTGAGGAGTCTTCGATATGAGTGAACCGGTAATGGTTGAACTGCGTCTGATTGAACAGACTTTCCGGCTGGCAACTACTGCGGACAAAAAGGAAGAACTGGAGCGTGCCGGGCAATTGTTAAATGAAAAATTTCATGAAATACGCCGTAATGCTCCACGGACTGAACATAACAAACTGGTTATTATGGTAGCGCTTTCCCTAATGCAGGAAGTACTCACTTTAAATAAATCACTTCAGGAATATGCACACTGTGAACGTTTGCTGAGTACGATTATGCAAGATGTCGAGAAAATTGTCTGACATATACATGATTACGTATAAATACTCGTCAATTGAAAATTAACTTTACACTCCTAAAAGTTTATTCAATTGCCATCAGCTTCAGATCAGTTATACTTAACTTGTCTCTGAGATGTTCGCCAGCGAGTCTATTCCCCTGAGCCGATATCATCACTTTAGGATTGCGTTCTGCATATTTAGAGTGTATGCCTGCCCTGAGCAGGAAACCCAGCAAGTATGCGTCGCGTCCACCTTGAACTTTAGGGTTCAAGGGTAACGACATGCAGCGGCATCACCGGAGACACCAGTTTTCACTAAAATAATTTAAGCTTTAAAAATTTATAAAAACTATCTTTGACTTCTGACTGGAAAAGACAGAAAAGGTTTTATTTCTTTTAATACAAACATACTTTGCATTTCTTTTATACCCGGTAAACGCCTGATCACTGACATTGAAAATTCAGCGTAAGTATCCAGATCGGGAGAAACGACCTGTAATAAAAAATCTGCATCCCCACCAATACTATAACAAGCTACTACATGCTCTAAAGCGATTACTTCTTCTTCAAATTTCCTTGCCTCCTTTTCACTATGGCTATCAATAGAAACCCTTATAAAAACCATCACACCCAGACCTATTTTCTTTCGGTCAATAAGCACGCCATAACCTTTAATAACTTGTGCTTCTTCTAGCTGCTTCACTCTTCTCCAACACGGCGATGTTGACATACCAATATATTCCGATAGTTCAGAATTGGTAATTCGTGAATCTGCCTGTAAACGCTCCAGAATTCTGGCATCTGTCTTATCGAGTTGCATATGGGTATAATATTTCCAATAAATATAATAAAACTTAAATTTATACCTTAATTTTTAATTTTAATAGAATAAATAGATCATTTTTTTCTGTGATTTTATAGAAAAATAAAACTAGGTTCTTATTTGATTCTTTATAGTATGGATGTTCTAACCCAGATTTTCACCTACAGTTTAACGCTAGCATTGGCAGCTTTCCTACCTGGACCAGGCATGACGGGGTTAATGTTTAAGACACTTAGCCAAGGCTATTGGAGTGGCATATTGATGCTTCTAGGTCTAATTACAGGAGATATTATTTTTTTATCTATTTCTATTTTTTTTATTTCTTATCTTACTCAATTGAGTTCCAATTTTTCAGCCTATATTGTCATTATCTCATGCTTTTACTTATTATTTATCGCCTATAAATTCTGGATGTTCAATGAAAATCTTGTTCAAGAACAGGCTGTCCTGGATGTAAATAAAACTTTCTCAACCTATAGAGACGGTTTACTGATTACTCTTAGTAATCCTAAAACCATTTCATTTTATCTTGCCTTGGTCCCTGCTATTTTTGGGTTAAACTCGCTTCAACAGTATAGTTTATTACTTATTATTATCACGGTTATTACTCTCTCTATTATTGGCAGTCTCTATATATTTTTCTCATGGAAGATAAAGAAAATTCTTAAAAATATCAAAATACAAAGAATACTGTTGAAAAGCCTTTCTTTAATGATGAGCTTCTTAGCTGTAGTCATGCTTTATAAAGAGGTTATCCTGCTAAATTAACGAATTGATTTATAAATAACTTCTAGATCTTCAGGTTAGCTTTCTATAGACATTGTTTTAAGTCGCTATACAAAGCTAACAAAGCGCCTAGGTATATTTGTTGGCCAGATATAGGTACATGAGGAACAGATTCCAGCTAGCCGACTGATTTAAGCAGTGATTAATCATAGCGCTATCGCCTGATCCATTTCTGCTATAAAAGGTCTTCCCATATGAAATACCCTAAACTAAAGCCGATCAGTGCATAAAGCGTAATAATAAAAAATACAAAGCTTGCCTTATTTTTCTTTTTAAAAAAATTCATACTAATACCCCAGCCTTTAACCCGATTTGCACCATCTTAACGCATTTTTACAGATTAGCGCGACCATAAAAAGTCTTGTTCAGTATTTAAATTCTCTGGTCACTTTAGATGAAGCTTAATTTTTTATCTTTAACAGTAGCCACAGACTCAAACTAATCCGTTTTAATTTCAGATTATTTTTTAGGCTATTTAAAAAGCTCAAGGCCCATTCGCCCAATCAAAAATATAAGAAGAACAAGAAAAAATATACGGATAAAACCACTACCATATCGCAATGCCAAGATAGTCCCGACCAGGGAGCCTAAGACATTGCAGACGCCTACAAAGGCACCAATTTTCCATAATACATGGCCTGCAGGAATAAAAAACAATAATGAGGCAGTAAATGTTCCCAGATTTACAAGCTTTGCAGATGCTGAAGCATTAAGGAAATCGAATGAAAAAATTCTAACAAACAGGAAAATTAAAAAACTACCACTGCCTGGACCAAAAATTCCATCATAAAAGCCAATCAATCCACCAAAAAGTATGCCCATACCAATTTCTTTTTTACCATACTGTAGCTCAGTATGAGTTTTTCCTAGATCTTTTTTAATAAAAGTATATATTGCAATCAGAGTCAATAAACAAAAAACAATATATCTCATTAATTCTTTAGGAATAA
This sequence comes from Acinetobacter sp. UBA6571, assembly GCF_002434085.1. Taxonomy (NCBI): domain Bacteria; kingdom Pseudomonadati; phylum Pseudomonadota; class Gammaproteobacteria; order Moraxellales; family Moraxellaceae; genus Acinetobacter; species Acinetobacter sp. UBA6571. Next base: position 28,321 of record NZ_DJJJ01000055.1, read on the forward strand.
GCGAAATAGATATTACTCCTAGAAAAGCAAAGGTAAAAGCTGAAATCATAGTTGGAAATATCAGCTTCCAAACTATTTTCACTCTTTTTATATAAGTAAAAATAGATGAGAAAGTGCCCGCCAGGACAGCAATCTTGTTAGTTCCAAATACGGTAGCCAAGCTATATTGGGGTAAAGCATGTATTAGTGCCGGTAACTGAACGAGGCCACCGCCGCCCACTGCCGCATCAATTAATCCTCCACAAAAGACAAACAAGCCTAAAAGAATAAGAGTAATATCCAATACAGCCCTCCTCAAATATTAGTTTTTAACTTTTTATGACCAGCCTTTGGCTTTAGTTATTTATAAATATCTTTCTACTTCCCTATATCAATATCGCCCTAGAAATAAAATTTAATTAAAGTAGGGCATTAAAATATAATAAAAAATCTAAATTTTTATAATCAATATATCTGATTATATTTTTACTTGGTTTATCTCAGAAATCAAAGTATATTAAATATTGCTTTCAAACCACAAAAATTTTCATAACCACATGAATTTAAAAGAAATATTTTACACTATTTTCTCTCTATGGTTCGGGCTTTTTATTGCCTATATTTTCTGGAAAATAATTTTAAAAGATTTATTCTATAAAATAGTTCTCTATAGAAGAGGAGTAGTTACAATTGCTGAGCTCAGCTATGTACTAGATTCTGCTATTTATGTACAGTATCGCCCTCTATTTTACATGAGATTCAAATTTAAAATATCATCCGGTGTAGTAGAAAGTCCAAATATCAAAGTCATTATAAATAAAGAGGACATCCCACTTTATCATGTCGGAAATAAAGTTAAGATTAAATATGATCCTAAAAATTTAAGTAATATTAAAATAGTAGACAATATTCTATAGTTTTATTAAAACAATACTTCTATTTTTCTTAATAAAGATCTTAATTATTTTTAATCACCAGATATTACCTCATAAAAACTATTATTTTTATAAAGCTAAGTCAGTAGCCACTCTTTTATTGTCTTAAAATGAATGATAAATGTCCGCTAATGAATTTTGCTTACAACCTTTTAAAGTCATACTTGAGTTTATCAATAAATAAAATAATTCATGGAATAGATGATGAATGCAATTACTCAAGTAGACAAGATCACAGAGCCCGTTAAATTCACAGATAAAAAACGTAAACTCTGGCTGTTAGGTCTGGTTGTACCCAATATTGCCAATGCTACCTTTTTGGGTTATGAGTTTGGCCCTAAAATTACTAAGAAATTATTTACTTATATGGGTCCTCTGGCATTACATATTATCATTCCAGCCATTGATAAGTATATGGGAGAAGACCCGGAAAATCCGCCTGAAGAAGCTGTAACTGATCTGGAGGATGATCCGTATTATGCACGGGTTGTTAAATTATTTATTCCTTTACAAATAATTGCCAATCTGTATGGTAATTATCTTGTCAGTCAAAAAGCAGTTTCACTGGAAGAGCGTATTCTTTTTGGCCATATTCTTGGTCTAGTCAATGGTGTAGCAATTAATACTGCACACGAGCTGAGCCATAAGTCAGGCAAGCTGGAACATTACCTTTCGCATCTTTGTCTTGCCCCTACAGGGTATAACCATTTCCGTATTGAACATCCTTATGGGCATCACCGTCGTGTAGCTACCCCTGAAGATCCGGCTTCTTCGCAGTTAGGTGAAAGTTTCTGGCAGTTCTGGCCAAGAACTGTAACTGGAAGCTTTAAGTCAGCCATAGAAATTGAAACACGACGCTTGGGCCGCAAAGGGAAAACATTTTGGTCTCTAGAGAATGAGCTGTTTCATGGATGGACAATAACTGCTGCCTATCACATGTTCATGCTAAAGCTGTTTGGAGCAGGAATTATTCCAACTCAGCTTATCCAGTCATGTTGTGGTATCACGTTGTTTGAAGTCGTTAATTACATGGAACATTATGGCTTGAAACGTGAGGATTTAGGTAATGGCCGGTATGCCCTTACCCGGCCAGAACACAGCTGGAACAATAACAGCAGGTTCAGTAACGTACTGCTCTATCAGCTACAGCGCCATTCGGATCATCATGCCTATCCGACCCGTAGTTTTCAGTCCCTACGCCATTACGATAATGTTCCACAGTTACCCGCGGGTTATGCCAGTATGGTTCTCCCCGCTCTAATTCCAAAATGGTGGTTTAAGTTAATGGATGAGCGTGTGATTAAACACTATGATGGTCATATAGATAAGATTAATTTTTATCCTAAAGCCCGAGAAAAGATTTTAGGTAAGTATGTGCATTTGTTTAAAACCAGAACTGAACGATCTTAAACTGATTAAATAATATAGAAAACAAAGCTACTGCCAGTTCTCTTTATAGTTTTAGAAAATAATAGAGAGAATTGCTTAAGTTTTTATCGGTATGGAGACCAGAGCTGTTTTAAAATGATTAATAAGAATGTTCCACTTATACCTGTACGTTACTATTTGAAACTGGTCGAACTGCTCATAGCCAGAAATATTCCTATACAGGTATTTCTGGACGAACTGCATATCGATATAGAACAGTATCTGGCTCAACCGGACTTGAAAGTATCTATTTCTCAAGTAGAAAAAATAATTCAGTACTGTTTAAGGTTCCCGGTAAATACTGATCTGGCCTTTGAACTTGGCCGCTCGTTACACTTAAGTTCACATAGCTTGGTAGGTTATGCAATTTTAACCTCCAAGACAGTTGAACATGCTCTTAAGCTGGTGACCAGATACTTCAGTCTGATTATGCCAAGTTTTAAAGCATCAATTTATTTCAATAAAAATCAGCAGGCCGAATGGCTGATTGAGCCTGAACTGGACATGGATCAATCTGTGTTGAATTTTCACATTGAAGCGATTGCTATCGCCCTGCATAATAATCTTAATGACTTGATCGATTCACCTTTCTTATCCTTTTCTATTTTTTTATCTCTGCCTGAACCGCCTCATCTTAAACAAATTAACCAGTTAAAGCAGGTCAGGTTTCATTTTAATGCCCTTAACCGCCCTAGTTTAAAAATTACTCTTGGTCAGGAGCTATTAGCTTATAAACTGCCATTAGCAGATGAAATGACCTTAAAAGCGGTAGAGTTTAAATGTCAGGAGCAAATGAGGGAGATTACCCAAAGTCAGGACTTCCCTGAATGGATCAAAATGATTCTCTTAAATACTTATCAAATGCCAACTCTTACCGAATGTGCAGAATTACTGCATGTTTCAACCAAAACCTTACAACGACAGTTACATAAAAAAAATGCTGATTTCAATGGAATAAAAAAACAAGTCATTATATTAAAAGCACAAGAGAGACTGAGTCATTCATCTGCCAGCATTACCCAGATTGCCTATGAACTCGGCTATTCATCTTCTTCTAATTTTTCCCGTGCCTTTAAGGCTTTAGTGGGTCTTACGCCAGAAGCTTATCGACAGCAATTTCAATAAAGAATCTCTATCATCCAAAAAAGTAGCCAAAAATAGGGATCAGTATCTCTATTTTCTGATTTCTATATGAATTTCTATCATTTTTTCGCTCTCCAGGCAGCCTGAACCTGACCGGCAATTTTTGGATAATCCATCACAAAACGTATATGTGAAACTATTCCTGTTTTTAAGGTTTTATCATCTACCATAAAGTAGGGACTATGGTTAGGGGCTGCCTTGTGCATGTCCTGATCGGTTGGGGTAGCCCTTAGAAATACAAATAAAGCTGGCATGATCTGTCCATAATACGCGAAGTCCTCACTGGCACTTTCATTTTATTCCAGCACATGAACTTTATTCTCCCCTACAACTGACTTTAAACTGGAAGCCATAAGGTGAGTTAAAGTTTTATCATTAAGTGTCACAGGAGCATAAGCAGAAATTTCTATCTTGGTCTGAACATCATTGGCTTTTGCAGTACGATCAATCATTTCAGGCAAGCTCTTTAAATATTCTGGCGAATGTCTTCACGATTGGAGCGGATAGTTCCGGTCATTGATACCTGTTCCGATGTAATATTGCCACTGGTTCCTCCCTGAATCTGACCTATACTTATAACGCCCATGCCCTTGCTAAGATCAGTACCACGCGATACCAGTGTTTGCATGTTCTGAATAATGTCTGCTGCAGCAACAATCGAGTCTCTTCCTTTCCATGGCATGGAACCATGAACCTGTTGGCCGTTTAAAGTAATCCGGACACCATCAGCACTATTTAAGACAGCTCCATCTTTATAATATAAGTGGCCACTTGGCATACCTGCCATAACATGCAATCCAAAAATCACTTCTGGCTTTGAATTACTCAATGCACCATCTGCGATCATTTTTCTTGAACCCACCTGTTCGTCCTGACTAAAATTATCAATATCTGCTCTCCCTTCTTCGGTAGGCTGGAAAACAAATACAACTGTACCTGCAACTTTTTCCCTATGTTCAGCCAAAACTTGCGCAGCACCCAATAACATAGCAGTATGAGCATCATGGCCACATGCGTGGGCAACTGGCGTTATTTTACCCTGATATAACCCTGTGGCCTGACTGGCAAAAGAAACCGGAGCTTTTTTGCATAGGTAAAACGTCCATGTCGGCACGTAGTGCAATGAACGGTCCGGGTCTTCCTCCTTTCAGTACACCTATAATACCTGTTTTTGCGAAGCCTTTTTTAACCTCAACACCATAGGTATTAAGTTCTTTTTGTACCAGTTCAGAGGTTTTAAATTTTAAATTTCCCAACTCGGGATTTGCATGAATATAGTGTCTTAACTGGATAGTATGAGGTTCAACTTTCATAGCGGCTTGGTTAATCCAGTCTACATAGGCTAAATGTTGTATACTTAATATAAGATTTATAATTATAAAACTCTTTTTTAAATACATGAAATATTCCTATTTTAATCGTTAAAATTATTCATTTTTCAATGTTTAAGATTAAAGTAAATTAATAAAAAATATCTTACAGTTTTTTATAATGAATTATATTTTATTCTTAACTACTCTTAATACCTTTTATATATAAAAATATAATCATAAGGTTCCAAGATGCATAAGATTAACCAAAAAAAATACAAGGTATTTTTTAAAAAAAATTATTATAAATACAATTAAACTATTAATTAAAAATTTTTATAGGAAGATAAAATAGTATTTCTCACATGTATATTGCAGTATAAATCAATATATTCCAGATTAATAATAATTATTATTTTATATATTTCTCAAGACTTTATAAAAATAATACACATATTTATAATCCTTCAGAGCCATAATTATTAGCTAGTTTTACTTTTCTAATTTTTAGTTTAATATTATAATGAATATTATAACCTTTTCGATATATAATCATTTTATTTTCAACTCCAAGTTTTATAATATTTAGAATATAACATTATATTATTTATATAAGATTTACTCCAAAATAGATATACATATGACTGATAAAAATATAATGATTCAACTTTAATAATAAAATCAGACAATATATTGTTACAGTCTATCACTTTTTAATCATTGCCGTAGTAGCAGAATTTTTTAGTTGCTCTGTTATAGCTGCGAGCTGATACTAAAATAAGATTGTGATAGTATAAAGTCTGGTTAAGGGTACAGAGCCAAATTATCTTATTGGGACAATATAACATGTTAATAATAAGATAGCTGTCTGATCAGTTTATAGATCATCAGTCTTTAAATCGATTTAACTTGGAAAGTAATTGAAATTATTATGTCCACTTCTCTTCACTCTTTACGGCGATCTCTGCGTTCTCAACGCCGCCAAGTCAGTATTTTTGAGCATCGGCAATCTGAACAAAGAGTGCTGACACATCTTATAAAAATGCCAAGGTTTCAACATGCTAATAAAATCGGTATTTACCTGAATGCTTTTGGTGAAATCCCTACACGTAAAATTATTGAGTACTGTTTTAAAAAAGGTAAGAAAGTTTACTTACCTATGATCTGCAACATGAATCAAAAACTAGTTTGGGTTTCTATAAGTCGTGATCAGTATCGTAATCAGTGCTTTGCCTATCATCCATTAGGCATGAAGGAGCCCATGGCAGGCCGTGGCTGTAATGTTACTGTATTAGATTTAATTTTAATGCCGTTGCTTGCTTGTGACTCTAGCGGGACACGCATTGGTATGGGCGGAGGCTATTATGATCGTACCTTGGCTCAGGCCGCACAGTATCCGTACCGGTTAGGAGTAGCACATGATTTCCAGTTTATTCCCTCAAGATTAAAGCGAGAAAAATGGGATCAACCTTTAAATGCATTAGTTACACCTACGAAAATACATTATTTTTAATCTTAACTATACGTTTAACTTGTTTAAAACTATGAACTTTTCATATCTCACCTAAAAATAAAACAATTTATCTGCATGGGCCCTTGTATTTTTTAAATTACCCATCACTATAAAAGTCATGGCAACACCGTTGTCACTCATTAGGAGTGCCCATGTCCGAATATCTTATGAATGAACAAACCTTAGAGCCTCAGGTTCCAAGTGTATTACCACTATTAGCGCTACGTGATGTGGTGGTGTATCCACACATGCAAATTGCGTTATTTGTGGGTCGTGAAAAATCGATCAATGCAGTTGATGTGGCTCGTAACAGTGACAATTTAGTATTTGTAGTTGCACAAAGAGATTCGCTTACAGAAGAAATTGATCACGACAACCTTTATCAATACGGTACTGTCGCGAAGATTGTGCAAGTTGTGAATCATGAAAATGATGAAAACTGTATTAAAGTCCTGATTGAAGGCCTGCATCGCTCTAAACTTACCCGTATTATTGACTCAGAAGAATATCTGAGCGCTGAGCATACTCTTAGTCCAATGACTGTAGAGTCTAGCGAGGAAGAGCAAGATGCCCGCCTGCAAGATTTGCGTACCTTGTTTGCCCAGTATGCTGAAGCAAAATTGCGTAATGCGCGTGAGCTGATTGCGGCGGCCAATAAAATTGAAGATCTGCTGCAACTGTTATTCTTTGTTGCGACTCGAGTTCCACTTAATATTGAAGTGAAACAGAAGTTCCTTGAACATGATGAGTTCGAAGTTCATCTGCAAGAACTGATGACTTATCTGCTTCAGCAATCTGAAGAACAACAGCTAGAACAGACCTTGCATGATTCAGTTAAACGCCAGATGGAAAAGAATCAGCGTGAATATTTCCTGAATGAAAAAATGAAAGTTATTCAGCGCGAACTCTCTGACATGAATGGTGGCGCTGAAGATGATGTGGCCGAGATTGAAAAACGTCTCGCAGAAGCTGATCTGCCAGAACATGTACGCAAAAAAGCTGAAGCTGAATTCCGTAAGCTAAAAGCGATGCAACCGGCTTCAAGTGAAGCGGCTGTGGTACGTAACTATCTGGAAGTTATTTTAGATACACCGTGGAACAAGGCTAGCAAAGTTAGTATTAACCTGAATAAAGCTCAGGAAATCCTGGATGCTGACCACTATGGCCTAGATGAAGTAAAACAGCGTATCGTTGAGTATCTTGCAGTACAGTCGCGTGTGAAAAAGCTGCGTGGACCAATCCTCTGTCTGGTTGGCCCCCCAGGTGTAGGTAAAACCTCTCTTGGTGAATCTATTGCTAAAGCTACAGGTCGTGAATTTGTGCGTATGGCTTTAGGTGGCGTGCGTGATGAAGCTGAAATACGTGGACACCGTCGTACTTATATTGGTGCGATGCCAGGTAAAATTGTGCAGTCCCTGACAAAAGTCGGCGTTAAGAATCCGCTGTTTTTGCTTGATGAAATTGACAAGATGGCACAGGATTATCGAGGTGACCCTGCTTCTGCATTACTTGAAGTGCTTGACCCGTCGCAGAACCACAAGTTCAATGACCATTACCTTGATTTGGATCTTGACCTGTCTGAAGTCATGTTTATCTGTACTGCAAACAGTATGGATATTCCGGGTCCATTACTTGACCGTATGGAAGTCATCCGTTTGCCGGGCTATACCGAAGACGAAAAAGTAAATATTGCTGATCGTTATTTGGTACCCAAAGCGATTAAAGATAACGGGTTACGTGCTAAAGAGTTAACAGTACATGAAGAAGCGATTCGTGACATCGTACGTCGTTATACTCGTGAAGCAGGTGTACGTAGTCTTGAGCGTGAAGTTTCCAAAATTGCGCGAAAAGTCGTGAAAGAAGCCGTGAGCAAGAAAGCCAAAAATCTGCATGTCGATGTTACTGCAGAAAACTTGCCAGATTATCTGGGTGTACACAAGTTTGACTTTGGCATGGCGGAAGAAGAAGCCCAAGTTGGCCGTGTAAATGGTCTGGCATGGACTTCGGTCGGTGGTGAATTACTGACTATTGAAGTTGCAGCAGTTAAAGGTAAAGGTAAATTCATTACTACCGGTTCTTTGGGTGATGTTATGAAAGAATCGATTACTGCGGCTATGACAGTAGTGCGTACCCGTGCAGATGAACTTGGAATTGAGGCATCGCGTTTTGAAGAAACGGATGTACACGTTCACTTGCCTGAAGGTGCAACACCAAAAGATGGCCCATCTGCCGGTCTTGCTTTAACTACTGCACTTGTTTCAGCATTTACTGGTATTGCAATTCGAGCAGATATTGCAATGACAGGTGAAACCAGTCTGGGTGGTCGTGCAATGCGTATTGGTGGGTTGAAAGAAAAATTGCTTGCTGCCCACCGTGGAGGTATCAAGCTGGTTTTCATTCCACAAGAGAACGTACGTGATCTTGCAGAAATTCCAGAAAATGTGAAGGAAGGGCTAGAAATCAAGGCAGTGAAAAGTATCGATGAGATATTGCCACTTGCTTTAACCTCTATGCCAAAACCTCTTCCAAAGCAACCTCTGGTAAAACCAGTTGAAGAGTCAAATACAGCCCGCCACTAAGGGTAAATAAGAAAAAGAGAGCTTCGGCTCTCTTTTTTGTGTTAAAAAATGTATATATAGTATGTGTAGCCTTTATTTTAGCTTGAAAAAGCTGAGCAGTTTCCCCATCTTATTCAGTATAGACATACGGTTCTGTGGGTTTTAATTTTTCTCACAACGTACACTAAATGGCCATCTGTATCTCCAGACGGATGGCCTATTTCGCAGTCCTTTTAGCCCCTTTTAAGGACTGCGTTTTTTTGTCTTAAATACTTTAATTTTAGAAGTTAGATTCAAGAATGGTAGAGGCTAAGCCGTTAATTACCTGAGCCATCTTTACAGTATCAAGCTTATCAATACGGTCCTCTTGTGTATGGTAAAACTTGTTGCGGTATTTTCCGGTATCTGTAATCAGAATTGCCGGAATATCAAATTGCCAATAGTTAAAATGGTCAGAAAAGTCTGCCCCTGCCAGAAATGAAGGTGTTACCATACGCTGGCAATCCAGCTGGTTTAACTTCTGCATTGATGCACAGTAAGCATTCCCGATTTCACTTGACTGTATATTACTTAAGGTTGCAATAAAATTAGCATGACTTGGATATATCCATTTCATGCCTGCCGGATACTGCTGTACATTCTTAATATCATAGTAGCCTATCATATCAAGTATGAAAGCTGCCTTAATCTGCTCTTTTTGCTGCTGTACCGATTTGGCATGAATATAACTTCCCATTTGTGCAGTTTTAAAAAATGGCTGCTCTTTTAAGGTATAAAAGACAAATTCGATATTATGCTTTAAGGAAGAGCGCTCTGCTGCCAGAATGCGTGCTATTTCAAGTACACCGGCGACTCCGGAGGCGTTGGCATCTGCTCCAGAAGTTTTTTCAAAAGCATCATAATGCGCACCGATAATTATTTTATCTGAGCGGCCAACATTGATATAGCACAAGACATTTCGATAATTTTTTCCGTATACTTCATAAGTCTGATAGTTACAGGGTATACCGAACAGACGCATCTGCTCTTTTAATCCTGCTGATATCCGATTAAGTTCCTCTACATTTTTATAATTTCGTGCAACTCCCGGCCGAATAATCTGGTTCATGTAAACTGTTAGATTAGAAGGATCTGCCTGCTTAAAAGATGTGCTTAGATCAGCTGCTGCTACACATGAAAAAAAACCACTTATAATTAAAATTAAGTATCTGTATATCAACCGATTCCACATTCGCTTATTTTTCCATTTGTTATCATGACAGGCTTGTTGTTCGTATGGGCAACCTGCCCTTCTGGTTATTTTCCAGCTTCATTATGTCTTTTTGTATCAGTACAGATAGCATTTCAACGTTATAATAATGTTATTTTGATACCAAACAGCAGTTATGAAAATCCGTATTTTAACCATAGGTCAAAAAATGCCAGCTTGGGTTTTGACTGGCTTTGAAGATTACTTCAAACGTATTCAACCGTTTGTACAAACTCAGGTCATTGAGTTACCCATGGCTAAACGCGGCAAGAATGACTCAGACGCAGATATATTAAAATATTGCCAGATTGAGGGTGAAAGTATTCTCGCTACGCTTAAACCCAGCGAAATTCTGATTGCTCTAGAAGTGGGTGGAAAAGAGCTCAGCACCGAGAAGCTGGCTGAAACAATGAAAGGCTGGATGCTTGAAGGACACGATATAGCTCTGGCAATCGGTGGACCGGATGGGCTTTCAGATCAAGTCCGTAAAACAGCAGCTTGGCACTGGTCACTCTCCAAGCTGACTTTACCTCACCCTTTAGTCCGAGTGATGTTGATCGAACAGCTTTATCGGGCAATGAGTATTAATCATAATCATCCTTATCATCGCGCTTGAATATTCTTAATCCCATAATTGCATTTTTGAAACATACCGTTGAAATAAAGCTTCTTTAATAAGCGGCTTTTTTTCTGCATCATGAAGTTTAATTTAAATTGCTCAGGTCAGGCGCTCATGAATTTACAGACTCTCCCCGGTTTATTTATTTCGCATGGTTCTCCCATGCTCGCTCTTGATCCGGAACAGGTGGGACCTGCCTTAGAACGTTTGAGCATTAACCTGCCTAAACCGGAAGCTATTATTGTAATGTCGGCTCACTGGGAAAGTCAGGCCCTGGAAGTGAGTATAGCAACGCGTCCCGAAACCTGGCATGATTTTCGTGGCTTTCCAGCCGAGCTTTATGAAATTCACTATCGTGCTCCGGGTAACCCGGAACTGGCCGAAGAAATTTTGCATCTGTTTGCTGAAGCACAGATACAGGCACATGCAAACAATATCCGCCCGCGTGACCATGGTGTCTGGATGCCTTTATTGCACATGTATCCCGAAGCAGAAATTCCGGTAATCGAGATTTCGCTGCCTATGGGCATGAGTGCTGATGAGATTTATCAAATTGGGCAGGTGCTGGCGCCTCTACGTGAACGACAAATTTTATTGATTGGTTCAGGTAACATTACTCATAATCTGGCCGAGTTAAACTGGCACGGTAATACGTCTGAAGTACCTGAATGGGCTTCGACTTTTCGCAACCATGTGGTGAGTAAACTTAGCCATAGCAGTTATGATGAAGTACTTGAATGGCAACATTTGCCTTATATTGCACGGAATCATCCCACTCTTGAGCATTTAGCTCCCCTTTTCTTTGCTATGGGTACTGGCTCAAGATTCAGTTTGGTTCATAGCAGTTTTTCTATGGGGGCTCTAGGAATGGATATTTACAGGTTTGATTAGTACAAATATTCACTATGATTAGAAAAACTTCATTTGAAACCCTCATTTGAAGTTACAAAACAATACGTTTTAAAACTAAAAACCTAACCAGTCCGGTTTTTATGAGCTGAACGATGCCTTAAGCTATGCTCTAATTTAGTTGTAACAAAAGATTTAAAATGAAATTGAAATATTTGTTTCTTGCCCTGCTTCCTTTTTCTTTAATGGCTTGCCAATCTATTCAGCCGCATCAAAAGCAGCCACATGTCTCACAACAAGCCGATACTGAGCAGCAGCTCTCTGCCTATAGCTGGACTTACCAGAATTCTCAAGCTTCTAAACCTCTAGTCATCAATTTTATAGATAATCATCAGTTATCTATACAGACTGGCTGTAACGGACAAGGCGGCAGCTGGAAAATTGAAGAAGGTAAATTGGTAACTTCTCATCTGATTTCAACCATGATGGCCTGCCAGTCAGACTTAATGAAACAGGAACAGCTCTCTAGCAGTATCTTCAATGAAGCACGTTCAAATTTTGATATTAGCTTAGCGAATGGTCAGGCCATTTTAACCATTACAGATACAAAGGGACAAAAGCACGTGTTTAAAGGTAGTAAAATGCTTGAACATAGTGCTTTAACTTCTTATAACTGGACCTATCAACCGGAAGGTTCCAAAGAACCTATCCTGTTGAATTTTTCCAATGACCGGATTGGAATTGATACCGGATGTAACCGTCAGGGTACAAGCTGGAAAATTGAAAATGGTCAGCTATTGACTGGTGACTTAGTTTCAACACAGATGGCATGTGATCCGGTATTAATGAAACAGGAGCAGTTCTCCAGTTCCCTATTTCAAAAACGCAGTATTCCTTTTGAACTCAATCTGGCGAACCCTGAACAGCCCACCCTGATCTTGAAAGATACCCAAGGTCAAAGTTATACATTTAAGGGTAACATGACCCCTGAAGCTCAATATCAGTCTCAAGGTGAAACTATTTTTCTAGAAATAGCACCTGAAACCAAGTCATGTACAGGAGTTGCACCACAAACCTGCCTGCAAGTGCGTGAAATCAAATATGATGATAAAGGTATAAAAACACAGGTCGATAAAGATTGGACACTATTTTATGATCATATTGAAGGTTTTAAGCATGAACCTAATCAGCGAGTCATCGTACGGGTAAAGCGCTATGAACGTAAAAATGTTGCTGCCGATCAATCAAAATATGCGTATGTGCATGATATGACTGTAGAACAGGAAACTATTAAAAAGCCTTAAGTTTATATCTAAATAATAAAAAACCGATGCCAATGCATCGGTTTTTTATAAGTAATTTTAGAAAAACTTAGTATACGCCCTGTGCCAGCATGGCATCAGCAACTTTTACGAAACCAGCAATGTTAGCACCATCTACATAATTGACAGTACCATCTTCCTGGGTACCATATTTTACACAGTTGCGGTGAATCTCTTTCATGATCGCATGCAGACGCTCATCCACCTCTTCAAAGCTCCAGCCTAAACGCAGTGCATTCTGAGACATCTCTAAACCTGAGGTAGCCACGCCGCCTGCATTTGATGCCTTGCCTGGTGCATAAAGAATTTTTGCTTTAACAAACTCTTCTACTGCTTCAAGGGTAGAAGGCATGTTGGCACCTTCGGCCACACACATCACTCCATTGGCTAACAGTTGACGTGCATCATCACCATCGAGTTCATTTTGTGTAGCACATGGTAGTGCGATGTCGCATTTAATTCCCCAAGGACGTTTACCTTCAAGATATTCAAATCCATGCTTGGAAGCGAATTCTGACATACGGCCACGCTTCACATTTTTAAGTTCCATGACCTCTGCAAGTAATTCATCAGTAAAGCCATCTTTTACGTAGACAGTACCGTTTGAATCAGACAGGGATACTACTTTAGCACCCAAGAACATAGCCTTGTCTGCAGCATATTGGGCAACATTACCAGAACCCGAGATTGCAACCACTTTACCCTGAAAAACCTCGTTACGGGTTTTAAGCATTTCTTCTGCAAAATATACAGTACCGTAACCGGTAGCCTCGGGACGGGCCAGACTGCCACCAAATGACAGACCTTTACCCGTGAATACAGATGAAGTGTCATTGCTGAGTTTTTTCATCATGCCGGCCATGTAGCCAACTTCGCGACCGCCTACTCCAATATCCCCCGCAGGAATATCGGTATTTGAGCCTAAATGACGATAAAGCTCGATCATTAATGCTTGGCAAAAACGCATGATTTCACCTTCTGACTTACCTTTAGGGTCAAAATCAGAACCGCCCTTACCACCACCCATTGGTAATGTGGTCAATGCATTTTTAAAAGTTTGCTCGAAACCAAGAAACTTAAGAATAGAAAGGTTTACAGAAGGATGGAAGCGCATTCCACCTTTGAATGGCCCAATTGCCGAATTATATTGTACTCGAAATGCACGGTTAACCTGAGTTTGACCTTGGTCATCTACCCAGGAAACACGAAACTGGATTGCACGTTCTGGTTCGACTAAACGCTCAAGCAGGCCATGTTCTGCATAACTTGGGTTCTTTTCAATAAAAGGCCATAAACTGGTCATCACCTCTTCTACAGCTTGTAAAAACTCTGGTTGATGTGGATCACGTGCTTTGACGTAGTCTAAGAAGTCGTTAAGGCTGTTATATTTCAACGCTTAGTCCTCTGCAGAAAGGTGATTCAAAATTGTGCAAAAATTTACTCAAAGTGATATATTTTGGCGCAAATTATTAAATATCGTTTACACTGCTAGCACAAGACTTTTTTAAAAAAAGTTTAATTAAAATGATAATTAAATTACTTTTTTTTATGAATTATATCACTTTTAATCATAATTCTGATCAGTTAATCACTTGTCAATATTACCCATTTACTGAAACATTACAGTGAAACTCGGCAAATTATAGCGCTGAGATATGTTAAAATACTATTTCTGATCAGGCATTTTTCTGCTTTTCCTGTTTTTTGCTGTGCACTTATGATTTGACCATGAATTCAACCATTTCCATGATTCGCCAAATTGATGCCCTTCTACCACAAACCCAATGCGGACTATGTGGGCATCGTGATGGATGCCTGCCTTATGCGCAGGCTATTGCTGAAGGTGAAGCCGCCAATAAATGCATTCCTGGGGGGCAGCCGGTAGCAGATGCTTTGGCAAAACTGCTCGATCGTGGAGCACTAAAAGCTGAAGAAAGTGTCTGGCCAATTCAGGCGGATGGACGTCCGCAACGCATGAAAGCAGTAATTCGTGAAGATGAATGTATTGGTTGTACCAAATGTATTAGTGCTTGCCCAGTGGATGCCATTATAGGCAGTGGTAAGCTCATGCATACTGTATTGACTGACCTGTGTACTGGCTGTGAATTGTGTATTCCCCCCTGCCCGGTTGACTGTATCGACCTGATTGAAGATGTTCAGCCCTTGCCTACAGAAGATTTACGGATTCAGGAGCAGAACGATTTACGCCGCCGTTATTATGCGCATATCCAACGTGAGGAAACTCGACGGATGTATCGGAAAGGTCCTGTTGTACGTGCGGAGATCGACAGCGAACTGTTTGCACGCTTCTCCCAGCAGACTGATGCAGTTCCAGCGATTGAAGTAAAACAGAAAGATATATCTGTTCAGAACACGGTAAGTGCACAGACAACAATTGAACTCGCCAAAATACGTACACAGATTAAAAAACTGGAAAAACAGCTCTCTGTACGTGAAGATGCACAAAAACAGACACAGCTAATAGAATTAAACCGGCAGTTACAGGCTCTACAGGAATCGTCAAAATGAGTACAGTAACCAGCAAACCTGTAAAAAAAATGAATAAAAAACAGGTTTATACTTTTTTTGAGCGTTTACGCCAGCAGCGCCCTCACCCTACCACCGAACTCAGGTTTTCTAGCCCTTTTGAGCTACTGGTTGCAGTTACACTTTCGGCTCAGGCTACGGATGTAAGTGTAAATAAAGCAACCGACAAACTTTTTCCTGTGGCTAATACTCCGGAGGCCATCTATGCCTTAGGTGTCGAGGGTTTAAAAGCCTATATCAAGACAATTGGCCTTTATAATGCCAAAGCAGAAAATGTGATTAAAGCCTGTAAAATTCTGATTGAACAGCATAATGGCCAAGTTCCAGAAACTCGTGCAGAGCTTGAAGCTTTGCCTGGTGTAGGCCGTAAGACAGCCAATGTAGTACTCAATACCGCATTTGGGCAGCCGACTATGGCTGTAGATACTCATATTTTTCGAGTAGGTAACCGGACTGGCCTCGCACCAGGTAAGAACGTACTAGAAGTCGAGCAGCAGCTATTAAAAGTAATACCGAAAGAATTTATAGTTGATGCACATCACTGGCTGATTTTACACGGTCGTTACACCTGCATAGCACGTAAGCCAAAATGTTTTGAATGTGTGGTGGCCGATGTATGTAACTGGCCGGACCGTTATGCCTTGGGCGCAGAACAGGCCATCACCACATTAATTCCACAACTTTCAGATAAGTAAGATATTTTTATTTCTTCTGCTTTTGCTGTGCCTGAAGTTTAGGATGCAGTCGACGTTTAGGCGCTGGTCTGTTGGCTTTTTCCTGAGCTTCCTGCTTTTCTACAGCACGTAACATTTTTTGACTTTGATAAAGTAAGGCCAGCAAGATAATAAAAAAAACAATGACCAAGATAATCAAGCCAATTTTCAGCATTGATCCATCCTCTGCTCTGCATAAAATAAAAGAGCCCTAATATGGCTTAGGACCCTTTTAAAGTCAAAAGAATCTCGAGCTTACCCGAGTTTTATTTGGTCTGGTCTAAAATAGCAAACAGTTCAGTCTGAACTTCATCAATAGCACGCAAGCCATTTAATTTATTATAAGTTGGCGCATTTTCACCAGAGGCGGCACGGCCTTGATAAAAACCTACCAGCTGCTCAGTTTCAGTATGATATGAACCTAAACGCTTACGAATAGTTTCTTCAAGATCATCCGGACGCTGTACCAGATCTTCACCAGTTTCATCATCCTTACCTTCTACCTTAGGCGGGTTATAGACGATGTGGTATACACGGCCAGAGGCAGGATGCTGACGACGACCAGAAAGACGTTTTACAATTTCTTCGTCCGGCACATCGATTTCAATGACATGATCGATGGCTATGCCTTCTTTTTCCAGCGCTTCAGCTTGCGGAATGGTACGAGGAAAGCCGTCAAAGATACAACCATTTTCACAATCTGGCTGAGCAATGCGTTCTTTAACTAGTCCGATGATCAGCTCATCAGACACCAGACCACCAGCATCCATCACACTTTTAGCTTTAAGACCTAATTCAGTACCTTCACGAATTGCAGCACGGAGCATATCACCGGTTGAAATTTGTGGGATATTGTAGCGCTTACAGATCAACTGAGCCTGAGTGCCTTTGCCTGCTCCAGGTGGTCCGAGTAAGATAATGCGCATAAAAAAACATCCTCATTTTAACAATGTATTCGACATTTACATAATAACTAGCGTTGTAATTGTCATTTCTTGTGGCGACTCTTTATAAGAAGGAAGCCATCAACAATTATAAAAAGGCGACAAACAAATGTATTAAACCAGCGAAAAATCCGGTTACACCGCCCAATACAATCAGAATCCACTCATCTTCCTGAAACGCAGGGCGTAACAGGTTCTGGAATTCTTTAGGCGTCAATTCGCGAATACGGTCTCTAAACATTTGATAGATCTTCTGTGCACGGCTCGCATTGAATGCCGGGTCACACACAGGCACCATCGTAATTTCAATTGAGCGATCGATCAAGTCTGTCTTGAGTCTTGCGTATTCTTTTGGCCCTAAAGACAGCTGTAACGATGTCCGAACCAGCGGAGTTTCCATAATTTCATTAATATGACGTTTTACAATACGACGGGTTTTCTCTCTACGGGTACCGTACATCATTTCGGTCATAATCGATTTTAAAGTAATGAGGTCTTCAGTCACTACTCTTGCAAATACATCAGAGACCTCATCCTGACGCTTCATAAAAGCGCCTTGCATATTATAACGGCCTATACGCAAGACAGGTACAATCCACGGGAATTTACGGTCTTTAGTTAAACGGAATAACTGTGGATAGCGAATGTAATGTGGCTCTACCGGGTTAAACACCATCCAGATTGCAATCCAGTTGGTCAGGAACCCCCAGATGGATGCCCAGAAAGGAACTGTCCAGTGCCAAGGCACTACAAACCAGACAATCATCTGGAAGATACCAAAAAACATACCAATCAGGGCACTAATATGCCAGATAAAGTTAATCTCTTTCTGGCCAACTTTCAGAAACATGCGAACCATGAGCAAACGGTCACCTTCCATCTGGCGAACCACCATCTCACGCATATTGACTAGAGATTCTACATTGAGGGTAAGCTCAGTGACCAGGTCATGCAGAACAACCGGAAGCTGCTTATGGGCCTGTGCGTAAATACGGCGTTTAATTGAATAAGGCAGATTTTCCCAGAGCACAGCATTACGGTCCAGCATAACCTCATCAATCAGGTGTTCCAGTTCAAAACCAACCTGCTCACCAATAATACGTGCCATATCGGCTGGGTCCATTGCCTCGAGAAACTCTTGAAGCGACCCAAGTTTAGATAAGGTATTGTCAGTGATAATGCCCGAAATACGGCCAGCTTTACGCGGCACAATTCCTTGCCAGCCAATTGGAATAGGACCTAAGTAAAAGCCCCAGAAATTGATTGGATAAAACACCATTTTCAGTGCCATCCAGACATGGGCCCAAGTAACAAAAGCTGTGACAGGAATAATGCTGAGCACGGCCCAAAAATCAGGTCGATTTGAAAAGGTTTGCCACAGTTCACTGACGTACTCTAACATGCATGACTCTCGTATTTATTTCTATTCGCTAAATTATTCACGTTATCAAGTTCGCTATTTTTACTTCAGGCCAAAACTCAGGGTGTAAGAAAATTGTAGTTGAGGTTCAGTATCGGCAGTTACTTCACCCGCCTGGTTCTTAAACTTTTCTGCCGCTCCCAGTCCGACACTTAAAGTACTGATCCGTTCAGGACTGAGCCAGACATATGCTAAATCTATACCAGCACCTAAACGAGACTTGTACTCGTTATTGTTAAATTGACTGTCGAGATGTCCCAGATAGGCACCGATATAGTAACCGTTTTTAGCTTCTCCGGTGAAATAATATGGATAACGGAAGCCAACTTGGGCACCAAACGGATTATCATCGTCCAGAAAAACACCAGCTTTAGTGTAAGCAATACCATATTGATTAACCCATTCAGCATTTAGATGAAGAAGCTCCTGGGTTATCCCTGCGCCTACATTCCAGCTAGCAGCGTCCCCTGCTCCCAGCTTGGCCTGAAGTAAATTTTGGGCATGGGCAGCATTCACCAGCACAAAGAGTGCCAGTAAGGGATAGATTTTTCTCATTATTTTCTCCATTTTCCCTGTAAAAACAACAGCAGTCCAGCTGGCCTAACTCCTGACTTTAACAGAATTAATATGCTTGTTATATACAGCACTTTAGAATTTTGCTGTCTATAAAGTCAAAGAATGGGCAGCTTATTTATTTTTTACTTTATTTAAAAATAACTGATCATTCCAAATGATGATAGGCTAAAATAGCCGGTCATTTGTTCTCCCTGTACGTTTGGTCAAAGTACGCCGTATGAAGCAGCATTTCCCCCTTAAAAATGAACAGCAGGAAAAGCGGATTTATCGTAGCCGCATTTTCATCACAATGGGTATTGTGGCGTTCTTTTTACTTTTACTCGCAGGACATTACGCATATTTGCAGATTGCGCATTATGACGAGTTCAGTACAGCTTCAGATAAAAACCGTATTCGCCTGCAACCGATTGCACCTGCCCGCGGCTATATATATGACCGAAACGGTATTCTTCTGGCTGATAATTATCCGGTATTTTCAGCGACCATGAGCCGTGCAGATATCGAAGATATTGAGGCTACGCTGGCGCGTCTTACTCCAGTTTTAAGTCTGACTCCTGAAGATATTGCCCGTTTTGAAAGCCGAATCAAAGCTTCCAGAAAAACTGAACGTGTGGCAATCAAAATGAATCTGACCGAGACAGATATTGCCAAGTTTAGCGAATTAAAATATCAGTTTCCGGGAGTCAATATTGAAACCCAGATGACTCGTTATTATCCACATGGTGACCTATTTGCCCATGTTATTGGTTATGTGGGCCGGATTAATGATAAAGAACTTAAGAAAATTGATAAAGATCTGTATGCCGGCACCAACCTGATTGGAAAAATTGGTGTTGAAAAGTCCTATGAAGAACTGCTGCATGGTATTCCTGGGAACGAGTCAGTTGAGGCAGATGCACATGGTAATGTGTTACGCAATTTGGGACGTAAAGACCCGGTTCGTGGTAATGACCTTTACCTCTCTATTGATTATGGCCTGCAAGTGGTTGCCACAGAACAGCTGGCTGGCCGTCGTGGCGCCATTGTTGCCCTTGATCCTCGTACTGGTGAAATTCTGGCGCTGGTTTCCAGTCCCAGCTTTAATCCGAATTTATTTGTAACTGGTATCAGCCATACAGACTATAGCGGTCTCCGTGATAATCTGGACCAGCCTTTATATAATCGTGCCGTACAGGGAGCTTATCCTCCAGGTTCAACCATCAAACCCATGTTTGGATTAGGTGGTATTCATTATGGTTATGTCGACTGGAATACTGCTATTTCTGATCCAGGTTACTTTACTTTGCCCGGTGACAGCCACCGTTTCCGTGACCATAAAAAAACTGGTCATGGCATGGTAAATTTGCATAAAGCTCAAAATGTATCATGCGATACTTACTTTTATGTGCTTTCTTACCGTATGGGTATTGAGAAAATGAATGCCTGGATGCGTCAGTTTGGTTTTGGTGAAAAAACTGGCGTAGATCTGCCTAGCGAAAGCGAAGGTCTGTATCCTAATCCTGAATGGAAAATGCGTACCCGTAAAGCAAAATGGCTTAAAGGTGAAACAATTTCAGTCAGTATTGGCCAAGGTGCATTTACTGCCTCTCCCCTACAACTGGCTCTTGCCACAGCTATTACGGCCAATCAGGGCTCCCGGGTAACGCCTCATGTTTTACGTGAGACCCGCGGGACCAAAACTTACCATGTGCATAACGGCACCAATGGAAAAATCCAGTTTAATGGAACACCTGAAGACTGGATCAAGATGCGTGAGGCCATGGTGGATGTAATTCAAACCGGTACAGGTAAAGGAATCCGTAGTGGCCTGTCTTATCACATTGCCGGAAAAACAGGGACAGCACAGGTTAAAAGTATTGCACAAGGCAAGCGTTATAATGAATCCTTGCTTACTGAACGCCAGCTTGATCATGGCTTATTTGTAGGATTTGCACCTGCTGAAAATCCTGAAATTGCCATTGCGGTAGTTTGGGAAAATGGCCGTCATGGTGGTTCCGCTGCACAGCTCGCCCGCCCCATTTTCGATTACTGGCTGGTCAAAAAAGAGAAAAATCCGATCCGCCCAAGTGCACACCAGATCAGCGGTGGCTTGATGACTGCCGGTATTAAACCGGCAGAGCTACCTAGTGGTACTACAGGCCTCCCTTCACCTGAAACAGCATCCGGTACAAACCAGCCTGTTGTTCAATCCAATACGGTCAGCCGCGTACAAAATGTAGAGAGTGATTAAAGATGAAAAACCAGCTCCGCATTATTGGTGGTGAATGGAAACGGCGTCAACTGCCATTTGCCAGTATTGAAGGCTTACGGCCTACCCCAGACCGGGTACGTGAAACGCTGTTTAACTGGCTCATGTGGGAAATCCAGAATGTCCATGTTCTAGATATCTGTGCAGGTTCCGGTGCACTTGCTTTTGAGGCTTTATCACGCGGTGCTGCTTCAGTTGTTATGATTGAACCCAACACTATACAGGCCAGCTTCCTTCAGCAAAACCGTCAGCTGTTAAAAGCTGAAAACAGCCAGCTCAAGATTGCGACTGCACAACAGGTTTTACCTACACTTCAACAAAGCTTTGATGTAGTGTTTTTAGACCCTCCCTATAGCTTGGACTTGTGGCAGGAACTTGCTGAGCTAGCTGATCCACTCATTAAAGATCAGGCTTATATTTATGTAGAAGCAGATCGGGAGTTACAGCGGCTCCAGTTGCCTGTGAACTGGCAACTGCTTAAGCAAACTAGGGCTGGCACAGTAAGAGCCGGTCTTTACCAGAAACAGAGTAAATAACGTAGACCTAGTTCTATTGTTATGGCCGTAGGTTACGGTTTCCCTGTAAACGGCTCCCCCGACCAGACTGGATAAGATTAGGTCGTGGCCGGCCATTTTTAACATCTTCAGTCATCCGGCTGTTTCCAGCCTGTAAATTAAAATGGTACACCGGTGAAGAAGATTTTACAGACTGTTCCGGATAATCATTCATATGCGCCGCAACAGCTCCACTGAATACCGCCATGGTTAACCATAGTAAGAACAGCTGCTTCATCTTACCTCCTGAATTACTTATTAATAAAAAATGAGTATGAAAGGGTTTTATGAAGAATTAGCCAATACAATGTTGCCGAATCTTTCAGTCTCTTTAAGCTCTGCAAACTTTCTTCACTTTTTGTTCATTATTTATTTTTATATTAAATTACAGATATTTAAAATATTATTTCCAACTTCTAATTTAAAAGAAGAATTACAATGGCGTATATCAGCCCATTACAGGCCGAATGCGATTTCAACAGGGTTTAAAATAGCTTTCATTTTTATCTTTTACCCATAAATTGCTATTTTAACTAAAAAGTTACAGGACAAAGTTATATGAATATTCAAGAACAGGTAGTACTGGTGACGGGAGGAGCCCGTGGTTTAGGCATAGCGATCACTCAAGCATTAGTGAGTCAGGGAGCCCGTGTAGTAGTTAACTATATGAGCAGTCATGAAACAGCACGACAGTTACAACAAGATTTTCCAGAACAGATTTTTATTTATCAGGCTGATGTGACCAATTCTTCTCAGGTACAGGCCATGTTTAAAGCTGCTAAACAGCATTTCGGGCAGGCAGTTAACTCGGTCATCAATAATGCCTTGGTTCAATTCCAGTTTAATGGGGATGCGCGTCCCAAAATAGAAGAGCTAAGCTGGCAGACAATACAAAACCAGTTTGAAGGTGCAGTGAAGGCCGCAATAAATACTACGCAAGCTGCATTTACTGATATGAAAGCCGAACATTTTGGTCGTATTATCAATATTGGTACTAATCTGGTTCAGAATCCGATAGTCCCCTATCATGACTATACTACTGCAAAAGCTGCATTATTAGCCTTTACTCGCACTGCTTCACATGATTTAGGGCCATATGGTATTAATGTAAATATGCTTTCTGGCGGCCTGTTACAAGCTACAGACGCCAGCCGAGCCACACCAGATGAAGTCTTTCAACTTATTGCAGCCTCTACACCACTACGAAGGGTGGTTACACCTCAAGAATTTGCAGATGCCATTTTAATGTTTTTGTCCCCATTTGCACGTGCAGTGACGGGCCAGAATCTGATTGTAGATGGTGGATTAGTTAAAGGATAAGACGACTCTGTTTAATAAATTTAGGAATACTGCTGATTTATTCAACAAGCAGACATAAAATCCAGAAAATTTTACTGCTCTCAACAGCAGTATAAACAGGAAGTCGTTACAATACCGCCCTTTTTATGCTGCATGAAAAAGTAATGAAAATTTTAGCATTATTTTCCAGCCTAATCCTTTTGACTGGCTGTTCATTTGGCTCATCCGCTGAGCTTAAACGAGCAGAGAAGCTGTTCAGCCAGTTTGAATGCAATAATATTGAAAGTACTCAGATTACTCACAGCGATATTAATACTTATCACCAGCAGTCTCTTGGAGCCACTAAAGCCAAAGTAAGAAGCTATATAGAAAATTATAAGGATGGAGAAGCAGAGCTCGATATGCCTCTTGATGAAGTTGTAGCACAACAATATCAACTTTATAAGGCGGCTTGCGAATCGTTAGGGGGAATTAGTCCAGATGAATAAAGTGGGAGAATTTATAATTAAGGTTTTAAGACTTAATATCACGCGCCTATTAAAAAATAACGGATTCTATTATTGTTAAGTTCTCTGCTGCTTATACTTGGCGCTGAAACAACATAATCACTCTTCAACCTAGTAAACTCGTTTTATTATGCTAGAACAAGCCATTAGGACTACCATTAAGATATATTTTATAGAAAACAGACTTGAGTCTGTTTTCTATATTCAGGAAAAAGTAAGCAAAATCAATTTAGATAACGTACATCAACACTGAACTTTTCTGGAAATTTAGGCTCGATATTGGCATAAAACTGCATAATTTCCTGCATATCCTGCTCATAATTTCCAGTCGGGTAAATGATTTTACCGACTCCTGCCCGTTTCTTTTGATAGTCCATATAAGCAAGCGCAATTGGAACACCGGCAGTCATTGCAATATGATAAAAACCAGTTTTCCAGTTTTCTTGCTTGGCTCGTGTGCCTTCTGGTGTTACCAGCATTACCAGATGAGGATGTTCTTTAAACAGGTCAGCCATCAGCTGCACCATACTTGCCCGGGCTTGTCCTTCTTTTTTTGGACTGCGGTCAATTCCAATACCGCCCATAGCACGAACAAACGGTCCTAGAGGAAACTTCATATAACTGTCTTTAATAGTAATACGTACATTAACCCCTAAAACTTTTAAGGCCAGCCGGGCATAAACAGCATCCCAATTACTGGTATGCGGCGCAGCAATCATTACACACTGTTCAAGACCTTGTGGCCATTGATTATCTGTTTCCCACCCCATCAGGCCCAAGCTATATTCTGCAATTTTTCTTAACACTCAAGCTTACCCACTTTCTAAAAGGAGGCAGATTCTAACAATTTATTCTGTATAAAAGAGGGAGATTCAATCTAAATTTGATCAAAATACATGCAATTAATATATATATGTATAAATTTAATTTTTATCTGATCCAAGACTAATATAAGAATAATTTGCGAAATAAAATAGCGTTATTTTAGACCTAACATTGTTTAACACTTAAATACAGATCTCTACTCGTGACACAGACTTAATACTTCTATATTGAATCTATAAAATAGCCATGTTAGAGGTAATTCTTATGACTACACCAAATGCTGCGAATGATAATCCCCATGTTCAGCATACGGACAATACTCATGAAAAATTCTCTGAAAAAGAAGAACAACAGAAAGAACAACAGCAGAAAGAAATTGATAAAGGAATTCCTCAAAAGCAGAAATAACTTTGTACCAAGCTTCTAACTTCTAGTTGACCAGATCATTCCAACATAACCAAATTAGTTAAAGACAGGCCAGTTTTGGCCTGTAACTATTTTAGTAGCATTTTATTTACAGTGTTGTAGTAATTTCTAATGATGACCTATAAGTCGAAATACTTACTCTATTAAACTACTTATATCAATTTATCTATATAAATTATTTATTCACGAACTGCCAAGAGGGAATAATGAAAAAGACTATCTGTATTTTTGCGATCTCATCTATTTTCTTTACGGCCTGTAGTACAAATGAGCAGGCTACTCAACATTCTGAAAAGGATAATGACCGACATGCTACTACTGTAATGACGCCTACTCCATCGACTTCTCGTAAAGCTCAAATGGCGGATAGCGCCCATAATGTTGAAAACTCACTCGACTGGGAAGGTGAATATGAAGGTATATTACCTTGTGCTGACTGCGAAGGCATTAAAACAGAGCTGGAATTGCATGCCGATAAAACCTATGAATTAACAGAAGAATATTTAGGTAAAGGGCCAAATAATAAATTTAAGGTACGTGGGCTGTTCCATTTTGATGCTGCTAACCCTTCTCTAGTTGTACTGGATCAGGCTGGTGATCAGCGTAAATATTTTATTGGTGAAAGCTTTGCTGAATTGCGCGATCGCATTACTGGTGAAAAAATAGATAGCAAGCTGAATTACACCTTGAAGAAAGAATTTT
This sequence comes from Acinetobacter sp. UBA6571, assembly GCF_002434085.1. Classification (NCBI taxonomy): domain Bacteria; kingdom Pseudomonadati; phylum Pseudomonadota; class Gammaproteobacteria; order Moraxellales; family Moraxellaceae; genus Acinetobacter; species Acinetobacter sp. UBA6571. Next base: position 53,986 of record NZ_DJJJ01000055.1, read on the forward strand.
AAAAAAATTTATTTTAGTTCTTTAACGTCGACCAAATAAAAACCCCGCAGAAGCGGGGTTTTTTTGAATCAGCTTAAACCTTAGTGGTTAGCAAACTGGTTCATTGTGTTTTTCGCATCGTCGCCCGCTTTAAGCGCGTTATCACCAGCGAAAATTTCTTTATGATCATCACCGATATCAGAACCCGCCATTGCTTGGTGTTTCACACAAGCGATGCCACCACGGATTTCTTTGCGCTGTACACCAGCAACATAAGCCAACATGCCTTCAGAACCGAAGTAACCTTGAGCCAGCTCATGAGTAGAGAGCGCAGCTGTATGATAAGTCGGCAATGTGATCAAGTGATGGAATACACCTGCTTCACGAGAAGCATCTGCCTGGAAGGTACGGATTTTCGCATCAGCTTCGGCAGCCAGTTCAGAATCGTCATACTCAGCGCTCATCAATTTAGCGCGATCATATGCAGAAACGTCCTTACCTTCAGCAACCCAACGGTCGTAAGCTTGTTGACGGAAGTTTAAAGTCCAGTTGAACGATGGAGAGTTGTTATAAACAAGCTTCGCATTTGGAACAACTTCTTTCACACGGTTAACCATGTGTGCAATTTCTTCAACGTTTGGTGTTGCAGTCTCGATCCACAGCAAGTCAGCACCGTTTTGCAGGCTGGTTACACAGTCAAGTACAACGCGGTCGATTTGAGTACCTTCACGGAACTGGTACAGACCAGATGCCAAACGTTTAGGACGGTGTAATTTACCATCACGTTTAATCAGGATTTCATCTTCTTGAGCTTCAGAGATATCAATTTCAGTTGTATCCAGGTAGCTGATGTATTGAGAAGCGATGTCGCCTGGCTCTTTAACCACTGGGATTTTTTGAGTCAGGTCAGCGCCTTCAGAGTCAGTACGTGCAACGATGATACCGTCTTCAAGACCCATTTCCAGGAATGCATAACGAAGCGCGTGAATTTTCGCAATAAAGTCTTCATGTGGAACTGTTACTTTACCAGCCTGGTGACCACATTGTTTCGCGTCAGAAACCTGGTTTTCGATTTGAAGTGCGCAAGCACCCGCTTCGATCATTTTCTTGGCAAGCAGGTAAGTTGCTTCTTCATTACCAAAACCAGCATCGATGTCAGCAATAATTGGTACAACATGAGTTTCGAAGTTATCAATCTGGCTAGTAATTTCAGCAACTTTTGCAGAATCACCCGCTTCTTTAGCTTTATTTAAAGCACGGAACAGATCATTCAGTTCTTTCGCATCGGCTTGACGCAAGAACGTATAGATTTCTTCGATCAATGCAGGAACAGAAGTTTTTTCATGCATAGACTGGTCAGGAAGTGGACCGAACTCTGAACGAAGTGCAGCAACCATCCAACCAGAAAGGTAGATATAGCGACGTTCAGTTGTACCGAAGTATTTTTTGTTCGCAATCATTTTTTGTTGTGCGATGAAACCGTGCCAGCAACCCAAAGATTGAGTATATTTGCTAGAGTCAGCATCATAAGCAGCCATATCACGACGCATAATAGCAGCTGTATATTTAGCAATATCTAAACCGGTTTTGAAACGGTTTTGTAGTTGCATACGAGCAGCATCTTCTGGGCTGATATCACGCCAAGTGTCGCCAAATTTAGCTTTTAATTCACGTACTGCATCTATCGCTGTTTGATATGTAGTCATGATATTTTCCTGTATTCATTTTAGGAGTTCATCAATCGAGGCACTAAATCATACTCGGTATAATTTGTTTAGATTTAGAACACTTCGTTACGATGAACACAGCTTAGTGGTGATAAAAAAATTAATCCAATATTCTCCATTGATTTTCAATATTTTTTTAGAAAATACCTAGATCAAAGTCGTATTATAATTATGTTTCAATATATTACACCATTGTTTTTATTAAATTATTTTAAATAAGATTTGACTTTTAATGTTTAATATTTAGCCATTTTTTTGTTTGTTAGACTTAAGTTGAGTGCTTTTATAGTTCCAAGTAGGGCTTACAAATTAAGAGAAAAAATTATCATTCAAGGTTTTTTATAAAAATACATTTGTATATAGATTGAACTTTTAAATTTTTACTCCATTTAAAGTTAAATAATTATTCTAATCAATAAAATTGGATTTTTACTGATCAATACCTTTTAAACTTATTCAGATTATTTATCTGAATTTTTCAGTGCTTTTAGCACAAATATATTTAACTGTGGCATAATTCAATATGATTTAACATTTTTATTTTCGGTATTTATTTTATGAATCTTGAGCGGGTAGACCTGAATCTACTAATTTATCTTGATGTCCTTCTTCGCGAAAAAAATGTAACTCGTGCAGCAGAACAACTCGGGGTAACCCAGCCCGCCATGAGTAATATTTTACGTCGTTTACGTAACCTGTTCAATGATCCACTGCTGATCCGTTCATCTGAGGGTATGACCCCGACTGAACGTGCTTTAGAGTTACAGCCGCGTATTCGTGATGCGCTGGCTGATCTTTCCATGATTCTGGAGCCACGTACCGAATTTCGTCCTTATACGTCTAATCGCGTATTTCGCATTATGACTTCAGATTATGCTGAAGCAACCTTGGTACCACGTCTGGTCAAGGCCTTGCGCTCAGAAGCACCTAATGTTGTGCTGGACTTCTTAACACCAAGCGATGTGTCTTACCGTGATATGGAGCAAGGTAAAGTTGACTTGGCCATTAACCGTTTTAATGAGATTCCACAGAGTTTTCATCAGGTACTGGTGTGGCGTGACAGTTATTCTTGTCTGCTGAATAACAAGCATCCCGCCATGAACAATCTGAACCTGAAAAGTTATCTGGATGCCCAGCATATCTGGGTGTCTAAAACAGGTATGGGCGTTGGTTTTGGGGTGAATCCTGAGAAACAGGCCGGACTGGGCTGGATTGATCAAGCTTTAGAACGTATTGGCCAGAAACGCAAGATTTCAGTTTTTACCCGGCATTACCAGATGCCGGCGCTCTTGGCTGCAAATGTTGATCTGATTGCGACATTACCAACACGTATCGCACGTCTACAGGCGAAAAGCCAAAATCTGATTATTAAAGATCCGCCATTTTATATTCCTGAGTTTGAGCTGAAGATGGCATGGTGCCCGCTTTTGCATCATCACCCTGCCCATCGCTGGTTACGTCAGTTAATTTTATATGTAGCCCGTCAGATGATTGAAGATGAAAACCGAGAATTTCTGATGAATAATTCACAATTATCACCTCATTACTAGAGAGTAAATTTCTTTATTTTCTATTTTTCGGTTTATACTCTAAGGCTTAAGGAGAATTCTTATTCCTTAAGCCTTTTTTGTGTTAAAACAATTTCATAATAACGATGAATCACACAGGTGTCTTGTGAGCCTTTTTCAAAATATTGTCATCATTATTCTCCTGATCATTGGTGCAGGTTTTCTCTCATTAACTGAAATTGCACTGGCTGGCGCTCGTCGGGTCAAGCTCAAGATTCTGGCAGAATCCGGAGACGAGCGGGCAACTAAAGTTTTAATGTTACAAGAGCAGTCGGCAGACTTCTTCGCAGCTTCTCAAATTGGTCTAAATGCGGTAGCAATTTTAGGTGGTATTTTAGGTGAGGCTGCTTTCCGCCCTTATTTTGTAAATCTGATTGACCGTTTTTATGAAGGGCCCTGGACAGAAACGATAGGTTTTGCTCTTTCCTTTACGCTGGTAACTTCACTTTTTATTCTGTTCGCAGATCTTATGCCAAAACGTCTGGCCATGATTGCGCCTGAGAAAATTGCTGTTTCGGTGATTAATCCTATACAGATTTTTATCAAGGTCTGTAAACCTTTGGCTTGGTTCATTAATGCAATTGCCAATACTTTGTTTCGGCTATTTAAGGTAAATACCACCAGGGAAGATAATATTACTTTTGATGATATTTCTGCCGTAATGGATGCAGGTGCACAGGCGGGTGTCCTGCAAAAACAGGAACATCATTTTATTGAAAATGTTTTTGAGCTAGAAGAACGTAACGTACCCTCAAGTATGACCACCCGCGAAAATGTAGTGTACTTTACTTTAAAAGAGTCCGAGGCCAGCATTCGTCAGAAATTGGGAGAGTATCCCTATTCAAAATTTCTGGTTTGTAATGAACATATCGATGAAGTAATTGGCTATGTAGACGCCAAAGATATATTGGTACGAATTTTAAATAACCAGTCCCTGCTTCAACTCAATGAAAATACCATACGTACTGTATTGACCATACCAGATTCGCTAACGCTTTCTGAACTGCTTGACCGTTTTCGTTCAACCAAAGAAAAGTTTGCAGTTGTTATTAATGAATATGCTTTGGTGGTCGGGGTAATTACTTTAAGTGATATTATGATTACTGTTATGGGGGATTGGGTGACGCCACTTGAAGAAGAACAGCAAATCATTAAACGGGATAATAATTCCTGGTTAATTGATGGCAGTACCCCCATCGAAGATTTGAAACATGCCCTCGAAATTGATGAAATGCCGGATGAAGACAACTATGAAACCTTAGCTGGTTTTATGATGTACCAGCTCCGCAAGATTCCACGCCCTGCCGATGTAGTAATTTATACCAACTACAAGTTCGAAGTCGTGGATGTTGACCATTTCAAAATAGACCAGCTTCTAGTGACCCGTATGCTGGAACCAAATGCTACGCCTTCTACAGAGCAGGAATAAGAGAATTTTATAGGAATAAAAATAACAGGAGACTTATCCCCTATATTTCTCTAATTTTTTCTGCCATCTAACGTGTGGCACAAATGATTAGATAAAGAGAAATTATTTAAGCTTTACGGCTTGCTAGCTCATTTTTCTTGAGCTTAGTTGACATCATATAGCTATAAACTTAAGCAGTTGGCAAATTGGCTTAACCGCCTTAAAGCAATTAACTGGAAGTATATGATTTTCAGTTAACTGGCCGATTTAATTATGCAGTTTTTATAAATTATAAATAATTATAAAATCATATTCATAAGGACATTAAAAAAGAGCCAGCTGGCTCTTTTTACATGAAATGATTTATTGCAGATTCAGCAAAGTATCGAGTACTGCCTCATAATGAATCTGGATATCTTCTGATAAGATTTTATAGGCATTGTCAAACTGTACCATTGGCCAGCCTTCTTTCCAGAATGGAAAGATATTATGCAGGTCATGAGTCACCACTGCTTCTTCACGGGTAATTGCCTGAGCTACTTGTGCCAATACCTGAGCAGTTTGTGCCCCATCAATTGCCATATAATCGATTCCGTGTGCTTTAAGAATACGAATACGGTCTTTCTTATAGCGAATTTTTTTGGCCTGGGCCTCATTTAGGTTTAGTGCAAGGGTTACCGCTTCAACAAAATTATTTTCAAAAGCCTGATTCAGTGCAATCAGAGCATTCCGATGACTTTCCTGACGTCCAGCCTTGCCACCGGAACGAATGATTTCTTTTGCCTGTATATCTAAGGCATCATTTTTCATGGCATTTAGAATATCCAGTTTTTCAATATCGCTAAGCTGTTCGGAAGAGTGTTCAGTCATGGAAAGTCCTTGGACAATATACTAAACGCTTATTTTGACATAAAATGACTTCTGAAAATGTGATTTTAGATATGGGACCGTATTTAAATTCATGTTTCTCTCTATTTTAAATTTCATGGTGAGAAAAAACCGCCTAACGGGCGGCTTTTTAATAACAGAAATACAGATTAGAGTATTTCTACTACAACTTTGCCTACATGTTCGCCCGTATCCATTGCTGCATGAGCATCTTGTATCTGATCGAACTTAAAGGTCTGATAAATCATTGGCAAACACTCACCTTTTGCCAATAAAGGCCAGACATGCTGTTTTAGACCTTCAGCAATGGTGTGTTTTTCTGCAGTATTGCGTGCACGCATGGTCGAACCAGTAATAGTCAGACGTTTCATCATAATATGGCCAAGGTTTATTTCTTTGGCTTTACGTCCACCTAAAAAGGCCAGATAAACCAAACGACCATCTTTACGCAGCAGGTTCAAGTTACGTTCAAGATAGGGTGCCCCAACAATATCCAGTATCACATCTATACCGCTCTTGTCAGTCTTCTCAGTAATGTAGCTTTCAAAGTCTTGGGTTTTATAATTAATCGCATCTGTCAGATGCGCAATTGCTGCAACTTTTTCATCACTGCCGACTGTGGCGAAAGTTTTAATGCCTAGTGCCTTACATAACATTAAGGCTGTAGTACCAATACCACTGGTGCCACCATGAATCAGTACAGTTTCCCCGGCTTTGGCTTTACCCATCTGAAACAGGTTAGCCCAAACCGTAAAAAATGTTTCTGGAATAGCAGCAGCCTGAACTAGGCTGACTCCTTCTGGAACTATTAGAGTCTGGGTTTCAGGTACTACACAATATTCGGCATAGCCACCACCATTGGTGAGTCCACAGACCGGATCACCTACTTTAAACTGAGTTACGTCTTTACCTACTGCTTCGACCACACCAGCCACTTCCAGACCAGGAACCGGAGTGACCCCTGCAGGCATCGGATAAAGTCCCTGACGTTGCAGGATATCTGGCCGGTTAATTCCGAAAGCATGAACCTTGACTAAAACTTCATCAGCTTTTGGTACTGGAATAGCAACACTTTCATAGGCCAGCTTTTCTGGGCCGCCCGGTTCAGTAATAATGACCTGTTGCATGGTGGTTTGCTGTGACATGATCTTTCCCTATCTGTTACTGTTCAAGTTTCTAGCTGCTATTTGAACATATAAATTTGCCACAATGAAGCTTAGCCGGATTTATGTATACATTTAAACAGCAACCGGCAGATTACCGGTTTTCACTCCACTTATTTACATTCCCCGCATAAAACATTAGCTATCAGCATACTTGTGTCTCATCCATATGAAATTAATAAAACTTTAATATGTAAGAATTTTTTAAATAACTGCTGAATCCATCTACTTGTCATTTTAGTGCTCTAGCCTTCTGGCCCGAACTATAACTAAAACTGAGGTTACTCATGAAATTTGCCAAGTTGAGCTTTACTATCTTGCTGGTTCTGGGCCTTGTCGCCTGTAATGATGATCACGACTCAAGTGGAAATAACGGCTCGAATGATACGCCAGTAGTGACTCCTCCAGCTCCAACCCCCACTAACCCAAGTGAAGAAGTACCACAACCCAAAATTTACATTGATGAAACTTTTGACCAGCTGACCGCTCTTCCGGCAGGCTGGATTGCCCCTAAAGCAAATGCAGGAAAAGTTTATATAGAAAATGGCAGCCTATTTATTGATGGCCGGGCTAATGATACCCAGATGACTTCGGTTATCTTGCCTGAAGAATTTCATAAATTACGCGACTATCGGATCGATATTGAGTTTAGCTATCCTGAAAAAAATAATGCTACCCGCTGGGGCAGTATTATGTATCGTGCAGCTGATGCTTTAAGTGAACCGGCATTTACACCTTATTACCAGTTTGCAATCCGTGCCGAGGCAACTGGAGCAAGTGGTGTAGAACTGGCATTACGACAGCCTACCAATGCCTGGAATGTGTTACAAAAAGGGGCCTATAAAGAAAATATCGAAGGTGATAGAACCTATAAAGCCACGGTAGTCGTATCCGGCAACCGGGTACGCCATTATCTGGATAATAATCTGATCCACGATACCACTTTACCTTACAACCTGAATCAGGGCGGAATAGGACTCTCGACTGCGGGTCTCTTGATGCGGGTAGATAGTATCAAGGTTACCCAACAGTTGGATGCCTTGCCTGAATCAAATAAAGTTACGCCTATAGCCGAGCAGAGCCTGCCGGTTTCTATGGCACCCACTTTGATTCAGCCCGCCTCAACTCAAGGAGTGATTTCAAATGCTGTAAGCCAAGTTTATTATCAGCTGGACGATCAGTTAAATATTCTTGATACATCCAATAAAAAAATCACTTCTCTAAAAGATTATTTAAGTGATCCTAAACGTAACACCATGCCCCTGTTCAGCATTAAAAACGAGTCAACAATTGAACATTTAAAGGTATTTTCAGATTCAGTTGATATTGCAGACATTACGTTAAGTTCAGACAACGTTGAGCTACTACGTAAAGCCCGTATCAGCCTGCCCACAGTACGGACTGCACTGGATTATTCAAAACAGCTAAACCTGACCAATAGCGTAAAAGATATTGTCACTATTACTCATAACACCAATACGGCTTTGGCAAAAATTATAATTTTACCTGAGCAGCTTGTGAATGATATCACTGTTAGCCATTTACAACGGTTATTGCTTACACCGTGGGCTTATAGCACCACTACTGATCCGGTAAAGGCTGCCAGGATTCTTACAAGTGGGGTTAATGGAATTATTGCTACCTCTCCTGATGTATTTCAGAACATCATGAAAAGTATGAAACCAAATACTCTGCTTCGCAAACCGCTTATTACCGGTCACCGTGGTATACCGGCACTTGATGATGAAAATACTCTAGAAGGTGCATTAAAGGCCGTTGAAGTAGGAGCAGATGCAGTTGAAAACGATATCTATCTGACTACTGACGGTCATATTGTCATTATGCATGATGGGTCAGCGAAACGGACAACTGGGGTAGACCGTAATATTGAAGATATGACATTAGCTGAAGTACGTCAGCTTCGTACACTAGGCTATAACCGTACTGTACCTACTTTAGAGGAATTTCTGGACGCTGTAAAACCTCATAAGAATGTAATGCATTTTATTGAAATCAAGAGTTCTAAACCAGAAATTGTACCTGCATTAAAAGCTTTGTTAGATAAACATGATGTTTATGATCAAGTCGTGGTGATCAGTTTTAATGGGCCTCAACTTTTAAAGATGAAAAATATTTTACCAGGTGTATCTACCGGTTTTCTAACTAACACTCCTACCGCAGAAAGCGATATAGTCAATACACGTCGTATCCTAGATGCAACGCAGCAGTATTCCTCTACCTTTAATCCATCCTATAATGGGTTGTCTACCAATTTAATGAATATGGCCAAAGACCGGGGTGTAACATTCTGGCCATGGACTTTCCGTACAAATAAGGCCGATTTCAACCGGATGTATATTGCAGGAACCCATGGTTTAACCACTGACTACGCTCATGATGCATCAGACTTTGTGGTAAAACTCAAAGTCCCTGCTCAGGTTAATGCCAGTATTGGTAAGCCTGTCAGTATTCAGGGTGAAAAGATTACGCAGAAAGGCCAAGTTAGCAATATTACTTTTAGTCAGATGCTGCTATTACCTACTTCCGGAAAATACAGCCAGAATGCGCAAGGGCAACTAAGTTTCTCTGAGAAAGGTACAGCTTACGTTATGCCGAGCTATACCTATAATATTGACACAACCAGTCAATATACAATTTATGCGCCACCTGTACAGGTAAATGTTCAGTAATCTTTTTTTTAAATTAAAAACCAGACTGGTTCGCCGGTTTGGTTTTTCTGATGTATAAGTAAAAGTAATCAAATTAGAAATCCATCGATTAAAATAAAAGTTTTCAACACGGAAATTTAATATTTTTATAAGTATGCTTTTAATAAAAAAACCCGCCATTAAGACGGGTTTTTTTAAAATAGTTGAGTCTTATAGACGAACTAATTCGACAATTTTATCAGCCAGATCTTCAACCGTATCTAAATTGAGCTTAACATCAGCACCTTCTGTAATATCTGTAATCACTACAATACCTGTTTCACGTAACAGGATTGCCTGCTCTGCCGTTAAGCCAACCTTAGCAAGTGCAACTATGCCCTGCTGCATGAGTAGACTTTCCAGCCCTTGAGCATGTTCAAGTACTTGTGTATTTACACTCACAACCGCAGGTTTTTGACCTAAACGTGCAGCACGGTCTTCTGCAGTAACTGGCTTGCCATTGGCATTCCACTCAACGGCAGATTCAACCATACCTGCGCCAACTGTCACATTGCTCAGACGGTCAATAAAAATAAATGCACCGGTATAGCGGCTGTCCTGGTAACGGTCAAAGACTACAGGTGCATCAAATTCCACTGTTACATTGGCAATTGCATTAAGTTCAAGCTGTTCTACCTGAGTTTGCTCAAGCGTATTCACATTGACGCGGTAATTAATCTCGGTGACTTTGGCTGGAACAGTTTGTGTGCCTAGCTTAATATTATAAAGCTTGCCTTTTACAAGAGGCTGATCAGTCATCCATACGACGGTAGCACGTACAGAACGTGAGATTTCTGGCTGGTCACCTGCTTTAACAATCAGGTTACCGCGAGAAATATCAATCTCATCATTCAAGGTTAAAGTGACTGCCTGCCCTGCAACTGCCTGCTCAAGATTACCATCATAGGTCACGATTTCTTTGACTGTTGATCGTTTACCTGATGGTAAGGCAATGATTTCATCACCCACATTTACCGTGCCTAATGCAATCGTACCAGCAAATCCACGAAAATCCAGATTTGGACGGTTTACGTACTGCACTGGAAAACGGAATTCCTGCTTAGCAGAATTACGGTTGATCTCTACATTTTCCAGCGTCGCCATCAGGGTCTGGCCCTTATACCATGGGGTATTGGCTGATGGATTGACTACATTGTCACCATTTAATGCTGAAATCGGCGTAAAGATAATATTAGCCGGTTTACGGTCGCCCAGCTGATTAACAAAATCATTGTACTCAGCCTGGATCTCGTTAAAACGGGCTTCAGAAAAGTCTACCAAGTCCATTTTGTTAATGGCAACAATAATATTTTTAATACCTAACAGGCTGGCGATATAGCTGTGACGGCGGGTTTGGGTCTGTACCCCATAACGTGCATCAATCAGAATAATGGCAAGGTCACAGGTTGAGGCTCCGGTTGCCATATTCCGAGTATACTGCTCATGTCCCGGTGTATCGGCAATAATGAATTTGCGCTTTTCTGTTGAGAAATAACGGTAAGCGACATCAATCGTAATGCCCTGCTCGCGTTCTGCTTGTAAACCGTCAACCAGAAGAGCCAGATCCGGTGCATCCCCTGTAGTGCCGACTTTTTTACTGTCGCGGGTTACTGCCTGTAACTGATCTTCATAGATCAGCTTTGAATCAAATAATAAGCGGCCAATTAAGGTACTTTTACCATCGTCAACATTACCACACGTCAAAAAACGTAGAAGGTCTTTTTGCTCGTGCTGTTTAAGGTAAGCCAGAATATCCTGGCTAATCAGTTCAGACTGATGAGACATACATCACGCTCCACAAATTTTTAGAAATAACCTTCTTGCTTTTTCTTTTCCATCGACCCTGCTTCATCATGGTCAATCATGCGACCCTGACGTTCGGAGCTGGTGGTTAAAAGCATTTCCTGAATGATATCCGGCAAGGTTGCTGCTGTAGATTCCACAGCCCCTGTAAGCGGATAACAGCCTAATGTACGGAAACGTACAGATTTCATTTGTGGAACTTCGCCTTCTTTCAGACGCATACGCTCATCATCTACCATAATCAGTGTACCATCACGTTCTACCACTGGACGTACAGCAGAGAAATACAAAGGTACAAGTTCTATATTTTCAAGGAAAATATATTGCCAGATATCAAGCTCGGTCCAGTTTGATAAAGGAAAGACACGAATACTTTCACCTTTATTTACTTTACCGTTATAAATATTCCAGAGTTCTGGTCGCTGGTTTTTTGGGTCCCAGCGGTGTTTAGAATCACGGAATGAATAGACGCGTTCTTTAGCACGTGATTTTTCTTCATCACGACGTGCACCGCCAAAAGCTGCATCAAACTGGTATTTGTCCAAAGCTTGCTTTAAACCTTGGGTCTTCATGATATCAGTATATTTTGAGCTGCCTTGATCAAACGGATTGATTCCGGCATCGTGGCCTTCTTTATTCTGATGAACAATCAGATCCAGACCCAGTTTCTTCGCCATCTCATCACGGAACTTGATCATGGCACGGAATTTCCAGCCGGTATCTACATGCAGTAACGGAAAAGGAAGCTTAGCTGGATAAAATGCTTTCATAGCCAGATGAAGCATTACCGCAGAATCTTTACCAATAGAATACAACATCACCGGATTTTCAAATTCGGCAGCAACTTCACGAATAATGTGAATGCTTTCAGCTTCAAGCTGTTTTAGATGTGTAAGTCTTTCCTCAGTTGGAGGAACGATTGCCATAACAACTCCGGATGTCTATCTTGATTAAAACTTGGATCGATGCTTATTACGCATCTGACGAACTATATTCATTATAGTGATTTGCCAGTCTGGGCTATTGCTTCTTTTGTGATATGTATATTCTTGGTTTTCATATAAGAAGTTATAAATTGTGCATTAAATAAAACCTATACAATGAACTAACTGGGTTCATCAGTTATTTAGAATAGCGAACAATAAAAAAGCCTGCATTTAGCAGGCTTTTCTTTTAGACACAACTAGCGAAATGCTGCCCAAGCACGATCCAACGGAAACTCGATTCCGACTGATACACCGGCATCATTACCATTCGCATCTGAATCACTTAGCCAGCCATTCAGTTTTAAAGGAATATCAGGCTGCATATAATGGGTCCAGGTTAAATCGACTGCCTTAATTTCATCATCCTGTGCAAAAGCTAAATTATTTTTCGCACTTCGTTCAGATTGATTAACTTTTGCAACCAGGGCGCGTCCACTTAAACGGTTCATAATATCAAAGCGAATATCTCCACCAATAGAGACCATTTGAGCATCGCCTCCCAATGCGTGTCCTAAAGGATAGCCATGCTGATAGTAACCGTCAGTATAAGTACTATGAGTATAAGAAACACCTCGAACCTCGCCGTTGGTTCGAGTATCTGCCCACTCGGCATAAAGTTGAAATGGCAGGTTTTTATAGACAGATGAGTAGTCTACACCAGCTAAATACATTTTCTTTGATGGCAAGCCTCCAGCTTCATCCTCACCCACATACTGACCGTAAATACCTACCGGTGTATTTAAAAGTGGTATAAGATTCAGACGTGCATCAAATCCTGCAAGCTGGTTAGAAGGATCAGGCTCACCTGTTCCCCCATTATCTTTATTACCAACGAAAGCATCCCAAAGCGAACTTAAACTTTCTGGACGGCCCTCTCCTCCCCACTGGATCATTCGGGATGCCCCCAATTCGAGATAAGGTAAAGGCTGAGCTGTCAGACGCAGTCCAATCAGTTTCGCATCTGGTACTGCAGAGTAATCATCAAGTTGACCTGCGAACGCCTGATACTGCCAAGGCCCAATCCATGAAAGTAATGGTGTTTCAAAAGAATCTTGTACTGCACGCTGAGCAGTAACACCAATAACAGGACGACTAGCATCACCACGAATCAGACTGCCATCATGTCCTGGTCCCCACCAGCTTGGGATCTGACCGGCAATTACCCACTGATTCCAGAGTTTACCAGCAATATAGGAACCTTCGACATTAATATCCTGTCCATTGTCAATTTGCGGATCTTTCTCTGCATTCACCCGGACTTTCGCATCCCAGTTTTCTCCTCCTGCATTGAATTCAAGCGCGGCCTGATACTGGGCTTTCTGTTTGTCGCCGAAAGCTTGTGGTAGAACCTTCTGGTCAGTTTCAGCAAATAGCCCGGCTTTTAGCATATTATTGTCAGCTTTTAGAGTATTGAGTACAGAATCAATTACTTTTTGCTGAGTAGTATTTTTGATATTAGCTTGTGCAAGAGCGCGTTGAATTTCATCTCCACTCAGCGGCCAAGTTGAAGTACTGATCTGAATTACACCTTGTTGGTTTAACCAGTTCAGATCAGTACGCAAATCTTGGTTATTGAGGACCAGACCTTGTGCCCAGACAGGAGAAGACAGGACCGATAAAAGGGAAAGGCCCAAAACTTTTTTTAAAAACATTGTAGTGTCATGCTCAGGTGTAATTATTGTTACCAACCTTAAAGATTTCGTTTAGGTTTTTCAACATTGTAAATTCGGCTATTTACATATCTATAACTAAATCTTGGAATATAAAAAAGCCTGCATTCAGCAGGCTTCTCTTTATTTTAGTAATCAGACATCTTTACGACGCATGTGTGGGAATAAAATTACATCACGAATACTTGGCGCATCTGCAAAAATCATTACCAGACGGTCAATACCAATTCCCTCTCCGGCGGTTGGTGGCAGACCATATTCTAAAGCTTCAATGAACTCTGCATCATAGTGCATTGCTTCATCATCACCTGCATCTTTCTCTTCAACCTGAGCCTGAAAACGCTCTGCCTGATCAATCGGGTCATTCAGCTCTGAAAAGCCATTGGCAAGTTCACGACCACCGATAAAAAATTCGAAACGGTCTGTAATATGGGGGTTATCATTATTACGGCGTGCCAATGGAGAGGTTTCTGCCGGGTACTCAGTAATAAAAGTCGGCTGGCGCAGTTTGGTTTCTACTGTTTCTTCAAAAACGATTGTTTGCAGCTTACCTAAACCAAAACCAGCTTTCACCTGTTCTTTAAGTTCTTCCCGAACAAATTTTGCCAAGAATTCCCGGTCATTAACATTTTCTGGTGTAAATTCCGGATTATGCTCAAGAATGGCATCAAACATCGAGATTTTCTTGTATGGCCCTTTGAAGTTAAAAACTTCTCCCTGATAAGGCACATCGGTTGTTCCCAGAATATCGAGCGCCAGTTTTTCTAGCATATTCTCGGTCAGTTGCATCAGGTCTTTATAATCTGCATAAGCCTGATAAAACTCGATCATAGTAAATTCCGGATTATGTCGGGTCGATACCCCTTCATTACGAAAGTTACGGTTAATCTCAAATACTCGTTCAAAGCCGCCCACAACCAAACGTTTTAGGTAAAGCTCAGGCGCAATACGCAGAAAGAGTGGCATATCCAGCGCATTATGGTGAGTTTCAAACGGACGTGCTGAAGCACCACCAGGAATGACATGCATCATCGGCGTCTCAACTTCCATGAAACGTTCACTGTTCAGGTAACTACGGATGCCTGCAACAACTTTGGCACGAATTTCAAATGTTTTACGGGTTTCTTCGTTAACAATTAAATCCAGATAACGTTTACGATACTTAACTTCAGTATCGTTTAAACCATGAAACTTATCAGGCAATGGACGGAGCGATTTGGTGAGTAATTCAAAATGTTCGATATGAACATAAAGATCTCCTTTACCTGAACGCCCAATGTAACCTTGTACAGCAATAATATCACCAAGGTCCAAGCCCTTAATGCTTGCAAGAGTCTGTTCATCTAATTCTTTACGTGCAACATAAAGCTGAATACGGCCAGTCATATCCTGAATGACAATGAAGGAGCCACGATTCAGCATCACGCGCCCTGCTACAGACACATAAACTTTTTCACCAGCTTCAATTTCTTCTTTGGTTTTGCCAGCAAAAAGATTCTGTAGATCCTGCGCATAATGTTCACGTTTAAATGTATTTGGCCAAGGACTCTTACCAGTCTCTTCGGCCTGCTCTTTGATCTGTTTTAGTTTGGCATGACGCTGTGCAATTAAATCGTTTTCGGAAATAGTGTGTTCAGAAGTCGATTGAGCGTTATGTTGCGTCATCTCTGCCTCGATTCAAGTATAAAAAGAAGTCACATAGCATAGCAGATTGGTTACATTTTTCGTATGCCTTGCATCACGCTAAAGCAAAATAATTTCATCAATGCATTTTACTTAGACTTTGATCTAATCTAGACCAATAGCTAACAGCCAAGCGACAGGCGCAAAATTAAACTACCTACCGGAAGGGACAAGAAAAGATAACGGATATCTTGGATATTTCTGGATAGCGATTTGAAGTAAATTAAATGAATAAGTGCACATTAAAGATATTATTTATGCATGGGCTGGATTCCTCACGGGAATCTACCAAGTTCCATGCACTTCAGTCAGAAAATAAATGCTGTATTACAGTGGACTATCGTAATCTGAATTATCAGACAGTTGCTCACTTTTATCAGGAAATAATCCAGAAAATTCAGCCTGATGTGCTGGTAGGACATAGCCTGGGTGCGTACTGGGCATTAAAGATGTCGGCCTTATTCAAGCTACCGGCACTGGTTGCCAATCCCAGTTTGAAACCACAATTCCGGACAGATTATCCATCTATTAATGAGACAGATCTGGATTCTGATGCACCCAAAATTGCATATCTTGAACTGGGTGATGAAGAGCTGAATATGCTGGAAGCACAAGAATATCTGGAACAGTTTATGCTAGTTGAAGCAGTAGAAGGCGGTTGTCACCGCCTGTCTAATCCGGATAATTTAAATCAGCTGTTGCATCATCTGGAGAACCATTTTTTGCAACCTATCTGAATTATCCGGCTTTATAAGAATAAATTTTAGGCGACTTGTGCTTCAGGCTGGGTACGTTCATCCAGAACAGACCAGATATTAACCCCTAAATCACTATGTAAATCTGGCAGGTCAAGTAAAATACTTGCTCCAAGAATATGATGCTGACATTTTTCAGCAAGCTGTTTTACAGCTTTTAAAGTACCGCCTGTAGCCAGCACGTCATCAACAATAATAACTTTCTGTGGTGCAATACCATCAGCCATTTCCAGACGGTCTACGCCATACTCAAGACTATAACCAACACCCACTACTGGAGGCGGCAATTTGCCAGCTTTACGCACCAGTAATAAACCTTTATTTAAACGCTGGGCTAAAAGACTGGCCAAAACAAAACCACGTGCTTCTACCGCCAGGAAACTGTCGACTTCATTTAGCGCTTCAGCCGGAATGCTAGCAATTAAAGCATCTGTTAAAGCGGCAATATTCTGCATGAATAAAGGTGTCAGGTCGTAAAAACATATACCAGGCTTAGGGAAATCTTGTACCGTGCGGATATGAGTCCACAATGTTGTATGCAAACTGGTCATGGGAGAGGATCTGAAAAAACGAAAAAGAATGCATGAATTTTATGCTTTTATTCAGGTTATAGCCAGTTATCTAATGCAGAGTATTCAGTAATCAAAAAAATAAAAAATATAAGTGTCTGAATTTAATTAATTTTAATTAAAGGTATTTCTAAATAAAATTTTACCTATCTTTAAAATAAATGAATCATCGCTGCCCAGCTAGTAGACTATGGTCTTATTATCTACGCTTCTGCTTTTTTAGTCTCATGTCTGTTATCAGATATTTTATTAAAAATAATGAATGATCCTATATTTGATATTTGATATTTGATATTTGATAATTTTTAAAACAATTAATATTTTTATATCCTTAGAGATTCAGTCATTTAGGAATAGATAGTACAAAATATTGCCTGTTTGCCCCTCCTTTTGACCTACTCTGCCATTACCTCAGTTTTCAAACTGGTTAAACTCCGGTATTTGCTTTACTTTGACTGCTGAACAGCGTAAAAATATATGGCAAGATGAACATTCCTGAATGTTTATAATTTTAAAGATTTAACAATAGCTGCTTGTTTTTCCTGCCAGGTCTTTTGGCCCAGCAGTTTTGGAGATACAGATGAAGAAGTACCAATGCATCGTTTGTGGTTGGATTTATGACGAAGCTCAAGGTTGGCCACAAGATGGCATCGCACCGGGAACAAAATGGGAAGATATTCCGGATGACTGGACCTGCCCGGATTGTGGGGTATCTAAAGCAGATTTCGAGATGATCGAAGTTTAAATAATACTAAGACCATGCCCGACATGGTCTTTTTTACATCGAGCATAATTTATTGAACATGGAGAAAAATATGGACCCTATCGTCATTATCGGCTCAGGGATGGCAGGCTATACCCTTGCACGGGAGTTCCGTAAATTAAATACTGAACAGGAACTTGTGATGATTTGTGCCGATGATGCAGTAAATTATGCTAAACCGACTCTTTCAAACGCCTTGGCAGGTAATAAATCACCTGAACAGATTCCATTGGGTGATGCACAGAAAATGGCGGCCCAGCTCAATATGCAGATTGAGACCTTTACTTGGGTAAAAGAAATTCATCCTGAGCAGCATGAACTGCTCATTGAAAAAGATCAGCAGTCCCGAAAGCAGAAATATTCCAAGCTGATTCTGGCCGTTGGGGCTAATCCGGTTCGCCTGAATATTGCCGGGAACGCCAGTGAAGATATTCATGTCGTAAATTCATTAATCGACTACCGTACATTCCGTGAAAATCTGTCATCGCGTAAAGATAAGCGTGTTGTGATTTTAGGTGCGGGTCTAATTGGCTGTGAATTTGCCAATGACTTGCAGCATACCGGACACGGCGTTACTGTGATTGATCTGTCCTCACAACCGCTTGGCCGTTTATTACCTCAGCATGTGGCCAGTTCATTCCAGCATAAACTGGAACAGGCCGGTATCAAGTTTGTGTTTAATACTACTGTAGAGCAGGTTAATAAAATTGAAAATGATGACTATGTTGTGAGTCTTGCAAATGGAAAAGTATTGGAGGCTGATATCGTGCTTTCTGCAATTGGCTTGCAGCCAAACCTTGAACTGGCGAAAGCAGCCCAGATTCAGACCAGTCGCGGTATAGTTACAAATGGCCTGCTGGAAACCAGTCAGCCTGATATTTATGCCGTAGGTGACTGTGCCGAGGTAAATGGAACCCTGCTCCCTTATGTCATGCCGATTATGCAACAGGCACGGGCTCTGGCTAAAACCTTAAATGGCGAGCATACTCACGTCCATTATCCGGCTATGCCCGTTGCAGTAAAAACTCCGGCTGCCCCTCTTACTGTTCTTCCTGCCCCTTTAGATATTGAAGTCTCCTGGGAAAATGAAGAGCTTGAAGATGGTCTGATTGCCAAAGCTGTAGATGCTTCAGGAACATTACGCGGTTTTGTTTTACTTGGTCCAACAGCAGGCAAGCAGCGCCTGAACCTGGCAAAACAGGTCCCTGACTTGATTCCGCCTCAAGTTTAGCGCATAAATAAGCAGAGTGATTTTCAGTCAATACCGCTGTTTCGGGAGATAAGTGGTTTTATGAATAGTAATTTTCAACTTAAAGCTTCACCTTATTCTTCTTTTATGCATGAAACTCGGGTCGATTTAGGCAACGGAATCGAACTTCATGTAGAGATTGGCGGTAAACCTGAACATCCAACTATTTTGTTAATTATGGGACTAGGTGCGCAGCTTTTATATTGGCCGGATTTCTTTTGTAAATCATTAATTGACCAGGGTTATCGGGTAATTCGTTTTGACAATCGTGATATTGGACTTTCATCAAAGATACGTCATAAAGGACCACGTTTAAATACTTTTAAGCTGATGGGACGTTTTGCGCTTGGTCTACAGAATCAGGGAGCACCTTATACCCTCTATGACATGGCTGATGATGTAGCTTTACTGCTTGAAAGAATGGGGCTGGAAAAAACCTATGTTATCGGTGCTTCAATGGGTGGTATGATTGCGCAGATTCTTGCAGCACGCTATCCGGATAAGGTCGAAAAGTTAGGCTTGATGTTTACCAGCAATAATCAGCCTTTGCTTCCCCCTCCTTTTCCAAAACAGCTGTTTAGCCTGATTGGCAAGCCTGAAAGCAATGATGAAGAAGGAATTATTAGTCATAGTTTGAAGTTATTTGAGATTATAGGATCTCCCGGCTATATTAATCAGGTTGAAGCCATACAGAGTGCACGTAAACTATATCAACGGAGTTATTATCCAGCGGGTGTACTTCAACAGTTTTTAGCAATATTATGTACAGGTTCATTGCTAAAGCTGGATAAACAGATCCATCAGCCCACATTAGTGATCCATGGATCACGTGATCGTTTACTTCCACCGAGCCACGGCAAAGCTGTTGCGAAAGCAATCCCAGGCGCTAAGTTTGAATTGATTCATGGAATGGGGCATGATATTCCGCCGCATTTTATTCCTAAACTTAGCAGTTTATTTGCTCATCATTTTAATCATACACATTAGGACACTATGGCTGCATTACCCTCTTTAAGACAGCTGTCATATCTTGTAACACTGTCTGAAACGTTGCATTTCACTGAAGCAGCGCGCCGTTCATTCGTAACCCAGTCCACTTTATCGGGCGGAATTATGGAGCTGGAACGTTTGCTTGGTGGGGTTCTGGTAGAACGTGACCGCCAGAATGTACGTTTAACTCCCCTGGGTGAACAGGTGGTCGCACGAGCGCGTGTATTGCTGGCCGATGCTCAGGATTTAATGCGTTTAAGCCGTGAAATGAGCGAGCCGTTGACTGGTGACCTGCATCTGGGCATTATCCCAACCATGGCACCTTTTCTATTGTCACAGCTACTTGAAGAAGTGCATAAACAGTTACCCAAGATTCAGCTACATCTGCATGAAGCTCAAAGCGAGAAAATTGTAGAAAAGCTTGAACATGGTAATCTGGATATGGTTGCTCTGGCTCTACCGTTTGATACCCGTAATTTGAAAGTGGCTGAAATCGCAAAAGAAGATTTGTATCTGGTTTATCATAAGGCTGACCAGAAAGCAGCCAATGCAAACAGTCTGCAAGATCTGGATCTGTCGCGACTGATGCTGCTTGAAGAAGGCCACTGCTTACGTGACCATGCTTTGAGCGCCTGCCCGATTGGTGAGCGTAAAAATGATAGTCGCCTGAAAGCCAGCTCATTACCTACATTGGTAGAAATGGTATCTTCTAACTTGGGCTTTACTCTGCTTCCTGAAATTGCCATTCATAATAATATGATTAAGTGCAATGAAGAGTTGATGGTGAAATCGATTGAGGCGGCGCCAAACCGTACGCTTGCACTGGTTACCCGTAAAAGTACGCCATTACAGAGCGAGTTCGACGTCCTGTTACAGATTTTTCAGAAAATCAGCAGTGAGTTACAAGCTTAGGCTCATGTCTGATCATTTTATTTAGTGTAAAAAGGAGCCTTAAGGCTCCTTTTTTATCATGATTGAAAAATCTCCAGTAGCGTCTGCTGGGCATTGTAAGGTACCTCACCTTCAGCCAGCTGGGCACGATGCCACTGCCCGTTGCCCTGTAATATCCATGCCTGCTGGTTATCTTTAAGATAGGTTGCCAGCCCCTGTTCATAGATACGTTTTTTCAATGCTGGATCTTCGATAGGGAAACAGGCTTCTACCCGATTAAATAAATTGCGGTCCATCCAGTCGGCACTGGAACAGTAAATACGCGGATTGCCATTGTTTGAGAAATAATAAACCCGTGTATGCTCCAGAAAACGACCTACAATAGAACGGACCTGAATATTCTCCGAAAGGCCTGGCAGTCCCGGACGCAGGCAGCAGATAGAGCGAATAATCAGATCGATCTTGACCCCAGCCTGTGAAGCCTCATACAGTTTGTTAATCAGCTGCATTTCAGTTAAGGCATTGACCTTTACGATAATACGGGCTTTTTTCCCGGCTTTGGCATTAGCAATTTCTTCTTCAATATAGTGAATCAACTGCTGATGAAGTGTAAATGGGGCATGCAGCAGCTTTTTCAGCTTGGCCATTTTACCCATTCCAGTTAATTCTTGGAAAATACGGTGTACATCTTCACAAAGCTCTTTGTCAGTGGTCATCAGGCCATAGTCAGTATAAATCCGTGCATTGGCTGCATGGTAGTTACCTGTACCCAGATGTACATAACGCACCAGTTTGTTGTTTTCACGGCGGATAACCAGAATCATTTTGGCATGAGTTTTATAGCCTACAATGCCGTATACCACTACCGCACCTGCCTCCTGCAGGACATTGGCTACCTCAATATTGGACTCTTCATCAAAACGGGCACGCAGCTCGATCACTGCGGTTACTTCTTTGCCATTACGTGCAGCTTCTGCCAGAACCTGTACAATTTCAGAATCCGGTCCAGAACGGTATAGAGTCTGCTTGATGGCCAATACCTGCGGATCTCGCGCTGCTTCACGCAGCAGATTAATTACCGGTGCAAAAGATTCAAATGGATGGTGCAGTAAAATGTCCTGTTTCTGCATGGCAGAGAAAATATTTTCTGATTTTTTTAGGACTTTAGGAATTATCGGGGTATGCGAGTTATAGCGTAGATGAGGACGTTTAAAGTTTGACAGCAGCCGGGCCAGATTGACCGGACCATCCACTTTATATAACTGCTCCTCATCCAGATCAAACTCATTTAGCAGGTACTCATAAATATGTTGTGGACAGTTTTCAGTTACCTCCAGACGTACTGCACGGCCAAACCGTCGCGAGCTTAATTCGCCTTTAAGAGCTTTAGCCAGATCTTCCACATCCTCATTGAGTGCCAGATCGGCATTTCGGGTCACACGGAACTGGTAACAGCCGGTAGCTGTCATACCGGGGAACAGGTCTGAAACGTGTTCGTGAATAATCGCAGACAGCATGACATGATGCTCTTTACCACCAGTCAGTTCATCGGGTAAGCGAACTACACGCGGTAATGAACGGGGGGCAGGAACAACAGCCAGATCAATCTGCCGGCCAAACGCATCTTTACCTTCCAAGGTGACAATAAAATTTAAGCTTTTATTTACCAGTCTTGGGAATGGATGCGCTGGATCTAAACTGATAGGTGTAAGTACTGGAGCAACCTGCTCCTGAAAATACTTTTTGACCCAGGCGGATTGGGCAGGTGTTAAATCACCACGGCGCAGAAAACAGATATCTTCTTCACGCAGCTTGGGTAAAATTTCCTGATTTAATATCCGGTATTGGCGGGCAATGGCCTCATGTGCAGTTTTGGAAATGCTTTCCAGGACCTGTTTGGGAGTTAAACCGTCAGGACTGCGGCTTTCATTTCCCAAGTACAGCTGCTCCATAACTCCAGCAACACGGATTTCAAAAAACTCATCCATATTACGGGAAAAAATCAGCAGAAAATTCATACGCTCCAGCAAGGGATGTATCGGGTCAACAGCCTGTTCCAGTACCCGCAGGTGAAAGTCCAGAATGGACAGTTCACGGTTAATGTAGCGGTCATTATATGTATATTCTGAAGGACTGGCTGGAACTATACTATTCATGCTGCAACCTATACGAATGAGAACTGATATATTTCATTCAAGTATGCGTTAAAATTTTGACAATTTCATAAAAAAAAGCCCAAAAAATGGGCTTATCTTTAAAAAATTATTAAGGAATATGGCTATAACGCATATATTTACTGATCATACGCTTGCGGTACTGTAATTTCCGGTCATTCCGGTTTTCATCATAGTATTTCGGATTTGGTAAAAGTGCAGCCAGAAAAGCGGCCTGTTCACGGCTTAGACTATGCGAGCTTTTACCAAAGTAATGCTGGGTCGCAGCTTCTACCCCATAGATATTTTCCCCGAACTCAACCGAATTCATATAAACTTCTAAAATACGCTGTTTGGTCCACATACGCTCCATCATCCAGGTCGCGATAGCCTCCTGACCTTTACGTAAAAAAGAGCGTTTATTGTATAAAAACAGATTTTTAGCAAGCTGCTGGGAGATAGTCGAACCACCGGCCACCACTTGCCCCTTTTCTCCGTTACGTTCAATAGCGTGTTGGATGCCATCCCAGTCAAATCCATGATGCTGAAGAAATTTGCCATCTTCTGCAGCGACAATTGCATGTTTAAAGTAATCGCTGATCTGGTCATAGTCACGCCACTCATGCTGGATAGGCTGACTTCGATCTGCCCAGTAATCTAGTCGCATAAACATGGTGGTTTCAACCGGATGGGTACGCCACCACACCAGACTGCTAAAAATCCAGAGTTGTACTAAAAGAAACAGACTGACAAGAATTAACAAAGTGCGAACAATAATAGCTTTCATGTCAGAGAGTTACTCCTGTATTCATTTTTTTTCGTGTTAAGCTGTCTTCGACCATATCGTATCTGTTTTTAAAAAAGCATGTCGAACTATTCACCTTTTCCGGTTCAATCCAATACGCAGCTTTGGTGGTGTACAGCGCTTCTGATTGCAATCAATGTCGGGTTGTTCGCCTGGCAGATTTTCGCTGGTGTTGATATTACCCAGCCTGAGATCATTGATGCAATCCGCTGGGGTGCTGATTATGCACCTTTAACCTATTTAGAGGAACCTCAACGGCTATTCACCAGCATGTTTTTTCATTTTGGTCTGATCCATCTTATGTTAAACATGTGGGCCCTCTATATCTTTGGCAGTGTGGCTGAACAGCTGTTTGGACGGTCCTATTTTATAGGTTTATATGTACTGGCCGGTCTTATGGGAAGTCTGCTCAGCGGCTATATTGATGTTCAAAATACATATAGCCTGCTGAATCAGTTTGAACCCGAGCTATTGCCACGTGTAGGTGCAGGCGCATCGGGCGCAGTCATGGGTCTGGGGGCAGCCTTGGCTATACTATCTTTATTACCAGTACTGCCCCGACAGCAGTTTATTCTGGACCGAAAATCCTTATTACTGGTTATGGGGCTTAATCTGGGCATGGGTTTTATGATTAGTGGCATTAATAACGCAGCCCATATCGGCGGCATGTTGATGGGTATACTGTTAGCACTGCTCTGGTATCTCAGCCAGCGTTTACGTGTCAGCGTTATAGGGGGAATGGCTGGCCTATTGATAGGTGCAGCATGCTGTCTGGCCTTGTATCAGTATAATCTGGAGCAGATACAGCAGATTCAGCCCCTCTGGCAGGAAATTTTAAGCCAGATGAAAAACCAGCTTGGCTTTTAAACCAGGCTGGCATTTATCTAAAAACTTTTACTGATTAATCGAGCGCAGACTCTCTAATGGTGGAATATCACAGAGATAGCTCAAGCGATATCGGCCAATGATGGCACATACGACTGTCATGACAAGTGGTAGAAATAGCCAGATTTCAGCATGTAACTGTATCGGCAACTCCATACGGTAACTGGCAATTGCACTGATCACCTCTGCAAACAGACAAGCGACCGCTCCGGAAATAAAACCGATTAATCCAATTTCCAGACTCAGCATCTGTTTTAATTTATGTTTTGAACTGCCAAAAGAACGTAATAGCGCAACTTCCTGCTTACGTTCGTCCATCAGTAGGTTTAGACATGCCAGCAGTACCAGAAAACCGGAGATACTCACCAGTACTGCCAGTACAGTAATAATCTGTACCAGAACATTTACCAGCTGTTTAACCTGTTCCAGAATCATACTGACATCAATAAAAACCGTATTCGGAAATTGTTGAATCAGATTAACCAGTTTAGGCCTGTCTTCTTCAGGTACATAAAAACTGCCCAGATAACTGCCTGCATTTTCATCTATTGTGTCTGGTGAAAAAATAAAGAAGAAATTAGGACTGAAACTTTCCCACTCAACGGTTCTCAGATTAATGACCCGGGCTTTTAACAGGCCTTCTGGCAAACTAAAACCCAGCTCGTCCCCGACCCTGATTCCTAACTCTTCTGCTGTTTTTGCTTCAACTGAAACCTGTCCAATCCGGCTAAATGAAGCAGCTCCCTCAATAATCCGGTTATCTGCCGGATATTGCTTTGTCTGGGTAAGATTAAGTTCACGTTGCAAGGAGTTACTTTTCTGAATAAGTTCACTTGAGAAAGGCTGACCATTTTTCTCAGTCAAACGTCCCCGGATATTTGGATAAAGTGCTGTTCCAGCCCAACCATTTTGTCGAACCTGTTGCTGAAATGGTTCAAGGTCAAAAGGAGGCAAGCCATAAACGAACTGGTTCGGTGTATCTACAGGGAGTTGCTGCTGCCAGCGCTCCAGCATATCGGTACGCAATACGGCCAGCACCGTGATCAGGCTTAAACCCAAGGCCAGCGCTGTTATTTGCAAAGCAGTCTGATAGGGTGTACGTACATAAGCTGAAATCCGGCCTTTTGCTGCTTTTAATATTTTCAAAATAAGCCAGACTAAGCCGTAAAGTACTGTACATAACAGGATAATCGCCAGCATTACCCATGCCGTCAGTCGCAGATTTTCTGTGAGTACCACACTAAAGATCACCAGACTTAATAGCCCGGTGGAAAGCATGACCAGAATAGAGATAACCGATTTTTCCTGCTGACGAATCACCCGAATAGGGGGCGTATTCAAGAGTTGCCATAAGCTTGGTCCGATAAAACCCAACAACACAATGGCACTGGTAAACATGGCTACAGGCAACGGGCCCTGTAGCATGGCCAGTGCCGAAAACTGGATGTTCAAATTAGGGATGAGCTGCAGCATCAACTGAAGCAAGCCATAACCAAGTCCAATTCCCAGTATTGCGCCAAAACTGATGGCAATCAGCATGATAATCACCAGCAGTATAAGATAAGCCCATAAAATACTATGTTTGGAAGCACCCAGACAGCGCAGCAGCGCCAGATGGTCCTGGTTTTGCATGACATAGCGTTGGCTAGTGAGCGCGATAGCAATACCGCAGAGTAAAATGGTAAGAATATTTGCCAGTTGCAAAAAGGTATCCAGATTCTCAAGCGGTTTCATCAGACGTGTATTGGCTTCACCCGCATTACGCAACTGCAGGCTGGTAGTTTCCCCTGCCTGTTCTGTATCAATTTTATTTTTCTGCTTTTGTCCGGTGAGCTGTTCAAAACCTTTTTCAAAAGCTTGTACCTGTTGCGGTGATCCGGCCATCAATAAACGGTACTGTACCCGGCTACCCACCTGAATAGCTTCTGTACGTGCGATATCTTGCTGGTGAATAATGACAGTGGGTGAAAATCCCGAAAATCCTAATTCCTGATTGCTGTCTTTAACAATTTTTGCTGCAACGTTAAAACTGCCATCTGCAATCTGGATCTGGTCACCTACTTTTACCTTTAATAGTTCCAAGGCACGTGGGCTAAGCCAGACTTCTCCCGGATTGGGAGTTTGAGCAGCAGAGGTACTCTGCAGTTCTCCTCTCAAAGGAAAGGCCTGATCTATGGCCTTAACATTAACCATAACAAACTGGTCATCCGTATGGACCATTGAGCTAAATACAGTAACCTTTGACTGTGCCAAACCCAGCTGCCGGGCCTGCTGGAACCATTTTTGCTCGAGCGGCGCGGTATCACTTAGCACCAGATCAGCGGCAAGCATTTCCGCTGCCTGTAAGGCAACCGCCTGCTGTACCTGCTGATTACTGAATTTAACTGCGGTTGTGGCACTGATGGCCAGAACCAGTGCAATGATCAACAGATAGATACCACTGCTACGAAAGCTCTGTGTTAATAGCGGTTTAAGCACCGGACTTAACATGGGTATCTCCTGAAGTCTTTTCAATCAGATGGCCATTCACCAGTTCGAAGTGACGCTGGCACTGTCGGGCAAGTTCAGGGTCGTGAGTAACCAGTACCAGTGTAGTGCCCAGTTCATGGTTCAGTTCAAACAGTAACTGCTCAATTTCTTCAGCTGTCTGTCCGTCGAGGTTGCCTGTTGGCTCATCGGCAAAAATGATCGCAGGCTCACTGATGAGTGCCCGTGCAATGGCAACACGTTGCTGCTCGCCGCCCGAAAGTACTTTTGGAGTCTGACCGGCCTGTCGCTCAAGCCCTACCCTTTTCAGAAGTTTTAAAGCCCTTTGTTCAGCTGTCTGGTAATGGAAGTCTGGCTGTAACCTGAGTGGTAACATCACATTCTCGACAGCAGTTAAGGCTGGCAATAACTGAAAAGACTGAAAAATAAAGCCAATGTATTTCAGGCGCACCTGAGCACGCTGCTCTTCATTTAACCGATGAACTTCTTCTTCGCAGATAATCAGTTCACCAGAACTGGCCTGATCCAGTGTTGCCAGAATACCCAGCAATGTCGATTTACCCGAACCAGAGCGACCTGTAATAGCCACCTGCTCTCCCGGCATAATCTGTAAATTAACCTCTTTTAGAATTGTTAAATTTTGATGCGGCAGTTGGATGCTTTGTGTGATCTGCTGGGCAGAAATAATCGGTTGTGGCATGATGGAAGATCGCAAATTGGCCTGATTCATAAAATTCCTGATATGCAAAATCGAAAATTGTGGTCTTTAATTCTTAAACGTCTGGCTATTGCAGGCTTGGCTGCAGTTCCGCTAATGGCGTCAGCTAAAACTATTATGGTTTTAGGCGATAGTATCAGTGCCGGTTATGGTATGAAACCGGAACAGGGATGGGTTCAGTTATTGCAAAAGCGCCTTGACCAACAGTACCCGAAACAGCACAAAGTGGTCAATGCAAGCGTCAGCGGTGAAACCACTAGTGGTGCTCTGGCCCGTTTTCCAAAGCTTTTACAAACCTATAAACCCCATGTGGTCGTGATTGAGCTGGGCGGGAACGATGGTCTGCGTGGACAGCCACCACAGATGATTGAGAAAAATCTTGGACAACTTGTACAGCAGGCAAAAGCTTCAAAAGCCAAAGTGCTGCTATTTGGCATGAAGATACCCCCAAACTATGGCGCGGCTTATAGTCAGAGTTTTGAAAATACTTATAAAAGAGTCAGCCAGCAGTATCAGGTAAAATTGATGCCATTTTTTATGGAAGGAATTGCTGGCAATAAAACCTTGATGCAGGCAGATCTGGTACACCCCAATAGCAAGGCCCAAATGAGACTACTCAACAATGCTTACCCTTATATTAAGGGCGCACTATAAATTAAAGGCCTGGTATGTCATTACATACCAGGCCTGATTAAATATTTTTCTGTGTTAGAAATCCAAAAACTCTACTTCACCTGTCTCGAGTGAATATTCTGCCCCTACAACAATCATCTTACCTTTAGCAATCAGGCTTTCCAGTACGGCTGAACCATGACGCAACTGGTTAACTGATGCGAACACGTTAGAACGTACTGCATGCTTGGACAGTTTCTTAACATCATTTTTAAGTTCGGTCTGCATCAGGATTTCAACTGAAGGCCGTACACGGTTCACAATTGACATCAGGTTCATGGAAGGTTCCTGATCCGGATTATTCAGAGCATTAATAGTGGCCTGAATTGCACCACAATGACTGTGGCCTAGTACCACAACTACAGCACAGTCATAACGCTCTGCAGCAAATTCGACACTTCCTACCTGCGAAGGTGCAACAATATTACCAGCTACACGAATAACAAACAGGTCACCGAGGCCCTGATCGAATACCATTTCTGCCGGAACACGTGAGTCAGAACAGCCCAGAATAATGGCGAACGGATTCTGGTCTTCTGCCATCTCTGCACGTTCCTGATGTGACAGAAGCTTGGGGTGAGTCGTCTCTCCCTTCACAAAACGTTGATTTCCCTGTTTGAGGCGTTCTAAAGCTTCTTGGGCAGTTAGCATTCTATTTCCCATCTGTTTTAAATGTTAAAAAATATTTTAATCCTGCAATTTTTGAATGTCACTGACAAAAAATAGAGTATCACGTACTTTTTTAACGAACTTCATGAATGAAACGTTTTTATAATGATTGATTCATATAGTTACGTATCAATACTTTGTCAAAATAAAAGACACTGTATGATCAGACCCGCTATTTTCCTGCTGACGGAATTGACTGCATTTTATCTGATTAGTTGTCAGTCAGGTATGCTATCTGTGCCAGAGTCGATAACAATAGCGATTTTTTTATATAATGAGTAACTTTTCAGGGAAGTCCGATAAATGACAGGCTCAAGCATGCAGCGTACTTTTAAATTTTCCTCTACAGTTGCCATGATTTTGCTCGGAAGCTGTTTAAGTATATTAAGTCCAACTGCAATTGCCCAAAATGAAGAATTACAGAAAGAATTTCAGCAGGCCTTACAGGAAGAACGGAGCTGGGCCGGGCTACGCAGTAAAACCCTGAAAGTCGGTGAAGTGACCTGGTCCTACAGTGAAGGCGGACCGGTTGACAAGCCCACGCTACTCCTCCTGCACGGTCTTTCCGGAAGCCGTGACAACTGGAACCGGCTGGCTCATTATTTAACGCCGCATTATCATGTGGTCATTCCAGATTTGCCTACAGGAGGTGAAACCCGGACCCCAGCAGATTTTGATATGTCTGTTCCGCACATTACCGAGCAGTTACGCCGTTTTGTCGAGGCAGCTAATATTCCAAACCAGGTGCATCTTGCTGGGCATTCATTGGGTGGTGCAATTGCCATGCTATATGCAGCCCAATATCCTTTTGAAACCCAGAGCCTATTTTTGGTCAGTAGTGGTGGCGTATTTCGAAATGCCAAAACGCCTTATCTGCATAATCCGGCTTACCTTAAACAGCTGGTGGTTTCTAAACCTGGAGATTTTAACTATCTGCTCAAAACTGTAATGCAGAACCCTCCCTTCTTGCCACGCCGTTACAAGCAGGCGCAAGAACAGATCATGATTGCTCAGGCACCACAAACAGCAAAAATGGTAGACCAGCTGGTGGCTTTAAATCGTACCTATACACCGCAGTCTTTTGCACTCTTAGCCCGAACTATTGATGCACCGAGTTTGATTATTTGGGGTAAGCAGGACAGAATCATTAATGTTGAGGTTGCCGAAGAGTTAAAAACACTATTAAAACACGCGGAACCGCCCGTAATTCTGGACCAGGTCGGCCATATGCCCATCATGGAGGCAGAACAGCTAGTCATCCAGCACTACCTGCCTTTTCTGGCGAAGACCCGGAATCTGAAAAAACCGTTAAATACTCAGCCCACTCAACCTTAGGCCATAGAAAAAAGATTATGACAATAGCCACAAAAACCGAACAGCTGATCGAAGCTCATCTTGATTTTTTACAACATGAATTTAGTTTACCTGAAACTATTGCGCTGGAATTTAGCAGTTTTTATCAATGGTTCAGAAAGCAGCGTTTACAGGATCTCTGGTCTTTTGAAGAGATTAATCATTTATTACATAAGCAGATTTTGGCCACACCCGCCAGCAGTTTTTTGATTGAACAGATTGCTGAACATATCCGTTTTGCACTGATTCATCCGTGTAACGATTCGACTAGAATAGAAGATGTTATTCCAGTACTGACAGTTGATCGTATTGCCCAATATGTAGCCAGCAAAAGTAAGCATCGTGAACGCCTCATTAAAAGCGTCGTAAATAGTCCGGCTTTTTCTGCCATGATTACTCAGCTCATTCAGCATGCCATTCAGGATTATCTGGATAACTCTATAGTCTCAAAAAAGGTGCCGGGTGTAAGCCGTTTTATGAAAATGGGAAAATCAGTCCTGGAAACTGTTACTGATAGCAGTCTGGATGATACAATCCATCATTATTTGCAAAAAAATATATTGAAACTCAGCCAGATGAGTGAACATGTGCTGAACCAGCATTTCAATAATGACAAGCTCTATCATTTTCAGGCCAATCTCTGGCATAAAATTAAAAAACAGCCTTTAAGTGTTTTACGGCAATATATTGAAGTTGAGGACTTACCCAATACTGTGAAGCTGGGGCATGAAATCTGGGACTTTATGCGCCAGAGCGAGTATTTGAAACAGCAGATCCATGATGGTGTACATGCCTGGTACGTCCGCAATCAGGAACGTAATTTTGATCTTTTACTCCGTGACCTGAATATTGATGAGTCACTGATCCAGCATGAGTTACAACAACTGTTACAGCCAGTAATTCAGACGATGTGCAGTTCCGAATATCTGCGTAAGCGGGCTAGAGTATATCTGGAACGGTTTTATACTTCCGAATCTGCTCAAAATATTTTAAACGGATAAATTGAAAGAGCCGCTTTGAAAGCGGCTTTTTTAGAGATTTTAGAATTCGTACTTCAAGCTTGCATAATATGCACGGCCAGGTTCGTTATAAGTCTGATTTACTGTATTGTCACGCAGTTTTTGCTCATCAAACAGGTTGCTAATACCAATCCGGCCACTGAAATTGTCATTAAATTTATAGCCTGTATTGATACCGGCCAGACCATAACTTTTAACACTCTCAGTAATTATACCCTGTTTATCTTCAAGCGAAGTTTCTTTATATTGGCGCGGTTTTTGACGGCCATACTGGGTATAAACAAAATTTACATCCCATGCATCAGTAATGTCGTAATTGAAAATAGAGTTAATTGTATAATTTGGCACCACCGAGAGAGGATTTCCTGTCTTTTTGTTTACCGAGTCAGTCATGTAAGTAAAGTTGTTAGTCCAGGTTACATTCCCCCAATCCAGACTGATACTTCCTTCAAGACCTTGAATAAGTGCTTTAGGAATATTAGTCCATTGCAATACATTATAGGTTGTATCCCCAATAACTACCTGCTGCGTTACTTCATCTCCAGAAGTAATTTTGTCTTCATAATCATTACGGAACCATGCCAGGCTGGCATTTACAATATCTTTCTGAAATTCGAAACCAATCTCTTTATTGATTGAAGTTTCAGGTTTTAGATTGGCATTTCCTTGTAGTACACACTGACTCAGACCAATCGGACAGCCATTTCCTCTTGTACCCAGCAAATATCCTTCCGCATTTTGATAAAGGTTTGGTGCCTTATAGGCTTTGGCAATACCACCTTTTAAAGTGAAGTAATCACCCAGTTTGTGGCTGAGGTTTAAACTTGGGCTCCAATTGGAACCTGACCGGTTATGGTCATCGAAACGTATACCGACCACCATATCTGTAGCATCAGTAATTTTCATATTGTTTTCAAGATATCCAGAAGCTATGCGCGACTTCATCTTGCTACGGTCTCCCGTAGTTAAATTTTCACTATAAGAGCCATCACCCTGCTTGGTATTTTCCTGATCGCTAAAATCATCTTCAACCCATTCAGCACCTATCGTCAGGTTTTGCGGGACATACAGTTCAAAAGGGACGGTGACTTCTCCATTAAAACGCAATGTATCGAGGGTAGAAGTCACCCGGTCTTCCAGACTGTTAATACGGCCTTCACTTGCTCCTGCTGTTCCTTCGGGTAGTCGCTTGTTTTTGGTACGGTCAAATTGAGCAATAAGCTTGCTATCACCCCAACTCCATTCTCCTTCATGAGTCAGAGCATAGTTATCGCGATACAACGTATTAGTTTCTTTACCAAATAATTGAGACAAGATGTCATTAGTAGTCGGGTCGAGATTACTGTTCTGTGAATCACCTGCATACAGGTTACCCTGCCGTCCCGAACCTATATCAAAAAACAAATGTTGATGATCAGTCATTTTCCAGGCCAAGCGGGCATTAATATCTTTATTTTCTACCCCTTCACGACCTGCGGCACGATAACCGTTTGACCCCACCACAGGATTGATGTCTGGCGCATCATTATCAGTTTTATTATAATTTCCATAAATTCGATAAGACAGAATATCCTGAATAATCGGTCCACTCAAATTGACACTTATACGATTAGTATCACCTTCTTTACTATTTTCTGGCTGGTTGGTATAAGTTTCAATAGAACCATGTAATTGATTGGTCACTTTTTTAGTTTTAATATTGACCACGCCTCCCATAGCGCCAGAACCGTAACGGGCAGCAGCAGGACCTCGCAATACTTCTATTGACTCGATTGCATTGACTGGTACCCAGTTAGAATCACCTCGCGTATCACGTTCACCTCGCCAGCCATAACGTACAGAATTACGTGAATTTACCGGCTTGCCATCGATCAGAATTAAGGTGTTTTCAGGACCCATTCCGCGAATATCGATCTGACGGTTATTGCCACGTTGGCCAGTAGCACTGTTACCGGTTAAGTTTACACCTGGCATACGACGTACATATTCCGAGATATCATTGGTTACGGGTAACTTATCTAAATCTTCTTCTGTAATGATAGAAACGCCCAAAGACTGTTTTACCTGCTCTTCTGCGGTAAGAACCATAGTTTCTAATTTGACAGCATCCTGTGGCTGGCTCTCATTTTCCTGCTGCTGAGCCTTGTCTGTTTCAGCTGCATTGGCTACAGATAACATAGCTGAGAGAATCGAAACGGTAAGTACAGACTTCATCATACGGTTAGACATTACTGCCCCCAAATTACGGATTTATGGAGAAAAATGAAATTTAATGTTGCGCAGTGTAACAAAAAACTTTTAAATTAGGAATGATATTGATAACAATTCTCATTATTTATATTTTCTTATGGTTATAAAAAAACCTCCCGAAGGAGGTTTCTAGATACATATCTGACCTAAAGTAAAACTTACTTAAAGTAAGCGCCTTCCGCCTGACTATGGTCAGTCTGGTCGACTACGCGTGACAACTCGGGAATATGCTGTTTCAATGTGGTTTCTACTCCCTGTTTTAGGGTTACGTCAATTGCTGAACAGCCCTGGCAGCCTCCACCGAATTTAAGTACAGCTGTTAGGCCATGTTCTTCATCTTCTACCACTTCCACCAAGGCACAGTTACCGCCATGTCCTGCCAGTCCCGGATTAATCTCTGACTGGAGTACATAGGTAATACGCTCTTCGATTGACGCATCTGGACCGACACGTGGTACTTTAGAGTTTGGAGCACGGAATGTCAGCTGCCCGCCGAAACGGTCTTTATTGTAGTCAATAACCGCATCACGTAGATATGGAATAGACGGGGCATCGATAAATGCGGAAAAATCTGGATAATCCTGTTTGTAGTCAGTAGGAATAATCTCTTCCGGAGCACTATACGCCATACAGCATTCAGCACGTGGTGTTCCCGGATTTTCTACAAAAATACGAACACCAATTCCCGGAGTATTCTGCTTTTCTAGCAAATCATGCAAATACTCTTGTGCATTTGGAGTAATTAACAGGTTCGGGATCTCTTCTGCTACTGCAGTGCTGTTGGTCTCAGTCGACATAACAATTATTCCTCAAGCTATTGCAAGTATTTTAACTGAAGATGCGGGGGATTTCGAAAAAATCAACTAAAATTGTCGGAATTATTATGAAACTCCCATCCACGATCTGTTTTAATGGCATGATGACTTTAAACAGATCCAAATGAATACGAGATTTTATGCTAGGTCTACCTTTTAATCATACCGTTACCCTGATTATTATCACAGTGATCGTTTCACTGCTGGCATTTTCCAATCAGGCCCTGATGAATCGCCTGATTTTCTGGCCACCAGCCATGCAGAAAGGTCAGTATGACCGTTTTATTACTCATGGTTTTGTGCATGCAGATGGCGCTCATCTGCTGTTCAATATGATTACCCTGTTTTTCTTTGGCAGTATTATTGAAAGCTTTTATCGACAGTACTTTTATGATCTGGGCTTTGTTCTGTTTTATCTGGGTGGATTAATCATTGCAATTCTGCCAAGTTACCTTAAACATAAAAATGATAGCCGTTGGGCCAGCTTAGGCGCATCCGGCGCAGTTTCTGCTGTTTTGTTTGCATACATCCTGTTTGAGCCCTGGAAACTGATTTTTGTATTTTTTATTCCGGTACCCGCTATTATTTTTGCAGTTTTATATATAGCGTACAGTATCTGGTCCGGTAAGCGAGGTAACAGTAATATTAACCATAGTGCTCACTTATGGGGTGCTGCTTACGGGGTGATAATGACTGTTATTCTTGAGCCACGCCTGATTCCACACTTTTTGAACAAACTATCACAACTGCCTTCTTTTTAATAATCTGAATGTAGTAATCAATTAAATTTCTTCTTAAAAAAATTGCTTAGTATAGTGACAATTGTTCTAAGCAATTTTCTTACTTACTAAAGCAAAATTTATTCATTTTTCAACGAGTGGCTTTGTCTTAGGCTTGGCAGCAAGCTTATTGCCACTTGATTAGATTATGAAAAAAATTAAACTATTTTTTACCCTTACCAGTTTGGCACTCAGTTTTTCTCTGTCTGGCTGTAATGATGATAAAAACGAAGACAATAAACAGAATAAAATACAGCAGCCTAATATATTGTTTATTATGGCAGATGACTTAGGCTATTCAGATCTGGGAGCATTTGGCAGTGAAATACATACGCCTAATCTGGATGCATTAGCGCAAGCGGGTAAAATTCTTACCGATTATCATACAGCCGCAACCTGCTCTCCTACCCGTTCCCAATTGATTTCAGGTACAGATCATCATCTGGCCGGAATTGGTGCAATGGCAGAACTCACTCCTGCCCATTTAAAAGGTCAACCAGGTTATGAGGGCTATCTGAACGAGCGATCTTTATCAATTGCAGAAGTCTTGCGTGATCATGGTTACCGTACTTATATCAGTGGAAAATGGCATTTAGGCTTGACGCCTGAGAGTAATGCTCATGTCAAAGGATTTGACCGCTCTTTCACCTTGCTTCAGGGCTTGGATTTACATTTTAAAGACGCACCTGCTGCATTTAAACGCACAGCGACTTATACAGAAGACGGGAAAATTATTTCTATCGCAGATTTACCTGATGACTTTTTTTCAACAAATTATTTTACTGATAAATTACTGGAATATCTGGAAAGTGGCAAAAATAGTGGCAAACCTTTCTTTGCTTATGCAGCTTACACCGCACCCCACTGGCCCATACAGGCGCCTGAAGCTTATAGCAATAAATATAAAGGCGTTTATGATGCAGGATATGGGGTCATCCGCGAAAACCGGATTAAACGCCAGAAACAGCTCGGTATTATTCCTCCTGACTTTCAGTCAGCCACACCGTTGGCAACTGATAAATTAGGTTATGGCCAATGGACTGAACTGAGTCCAGAACAAAGAGCTATAGAAGCCCGTAAAATGGAAGTTTATGCGGGTATGGTAGAAAACCTGGATGCTAATATTGGCAAAATTATCCAGTACTTAAAAGCTAACCGTCTTTATGATAACACCCTTATCTTTTTTGTTTCTGATAATGGTGCAGAAGGTACTATTCGCGGAGTAAGCGATCCGAGTTTCGATGCTTCTCTGAATGCTGTTGGTACAGCACAGTCCTATCATTATATTGGTCCACGTTGGGCAGAGGTCAGTGCTGCTCCTTTTCATCTATGGAAAGAAACCGCTGGTGAAGGCGCAACTATTGCACCTGCAATAATAAAAGTCCCTAATGTATTATCAGATTCACAAAAATATCATGGGTTTACTTCAGTACTTGATGTACTGCCTACTGTACTGGATTTCGCCAGCATTCCTGTACCGCAAAGTGAATATAAGGGAAGAAAAATTAACACACCAAATGGCTATTCATGGAAAGCACTCCTACAAAATAAAGCTGCCTCGGTTCGCCCTGCCGATTTCATATTCGGGGATGAATTACATGGCAACAAATATCTACGTTCAGGTGAATGGAAAATAGCCTTGCAGGCGAAACCTGAACTTGGTACAGGCCAGTGGGAACTTTATAATCTGAAAAATGACCGCGGCGAAAATCAGAATCTTGCCGAGCAGTATCCCGATCAGGTTCAAAAGCTGAGTCAACTTTATCAGCAGTATGTACAGCAGCATGGTGTACTGGAATACCGCAAATGAAATTAGCGTTAAGATTAGGGCTGTGCAGTCTACTTTTTGCAGGCTGCCATAACACCGAACAAAGTAGCCTCCCCACAAATAAAAAAAATTTAAATCTGGGAAATATAACATACTGTCAGTCATATTCTGGACTGCCTTCAGGCTGGTTAGAACAGGCACATGCCGGGATGTTATATATTCCTGAAGGCGAGGTGAAATTAGGATCAGAACTGGCTTATCCAGATGAGATCAATTTTGGGGCTCAAAAAAGGAAAGTGAAAGGATTCTGGATTGATCAGACTGAAGTGACTGTGGCTCAGTTTGCAAGTTTTATAGCAGCTACACACTATATTACCGATGCCGAAAAACAGAACGAAGCTGCCGTATTTGAAGCAGATGAGCAGTCACCACAACAGTGGTGGAAACTTAAATCAGGTTATAACTGGCGCTTGCCTGAAGGGCCAGAGGGTCCACCTGCCCGCGCTAACGAAGCAGTACGGTATATTACCAAAAACGATGCTGAACATTACGCGCTCTGGCTCGGCCATGATTTACCTTCTGAAGTTGAATGGGAATACGCAGCCAAAGGTAATGACGAGACAGATGTGCCCTTAAAACATGAACCGCGTAATCATCAGCACCGGCCTGATGCAAATTACTGGCAAGGTGATTTTCCCTTTCATAATAGCCAAGAAGACCATTTTAAAGGTATAGCCCCTGTGGGCTGTTTCAGCCCGAATGCCTTTGGGCTTTATGATATGATTGGTAACGTATGGGAATGGACCAGTTCCGTATATACCGGTGCTCATGATGAGCATATGGGAAATTATTCAGCGTTAAGAACTTCGCAGCATATCCCACAATCCTTTGTGATTAAGGGGGGCTCCTTTCTTTGTGCCAGTCAATACTGTGCCCGTTATAGAAAAAGTAGCCGTCATCCACAAGAATTTAACCTTGCTACGACTCATACCGGGTTTCGTACTATTGACCGTAGTAAATAACTACATTCACTGGCTCATTTTACAAAGAAAAAACTGAACAGAGTAAAGACCATATATTGTTTTATAAACTTTAATTCATGGCTTGAGCCACAAGATCATAAAGCAACCATCATAGTAAATATTTAAAAATAAATATAATAAAAACAAAAACCAAGATTGAGTCATAAAAGAAGTTTTATTATTTTTCGGTAAACTGCTGAATAGGTTTAAATAGCTGTAGCTCATACTGAACAAGCAAGTATTATGCTTGAACCAGCGTGGCTTTTATTATTATCCAAACGATTTCTAGTCATCAAAACAGATCAGACAAATTCACGGTTGATCTATTTATAGAGAAAAGCATTCTACTGGTAGACGGTTTTACTCTCTTTACTCACCAAATGAGTTTTCTTATTTTCTTGCAATTTTGTCACATAATGCCACCCCTTAATCTAATCTGGCATAGATAATGTATACAACTGTATATTAAATCAATGATCCGAAGAGATATTTTGCATGTCTAACCCACTTGAAGGTTTACAATTTCCCGTACAGGAAGGCTCTAACAAGCCAAGTACGACCCGTACCGGTAAAGAAATTATTGCTGAAGCATTATCACTGGTCGATTCCGACAGCTCACAGCAGGCATCTAAAGAAAAAAATTGGCGCAAGACATATCCAAAATATTTTAAAGCGCTGGTGTATCAGGGTATCCGGCAGGTTAATCATCCGATTACTATTGCCAAGCAAGGTTTACATAAGGCACATCATAGCTTTGTATTTTACCGTGCAGGTGAATCCTGTTTACTCAAGGATGTGATGCAGATTCCTGTAGAAAAAAAACTTTATACAGTCAAGTTCCAAGGCAAGAGCGATAACACTCCTGAATGGTATGTGCCTTATCACGGCCAGAAACTTCAGGGCCAGAGTTTGCTCAGCCAGATAGAAAAATGGCTGGCAGCTGGCATCATTGAGGCAAGTCATGCTGAAGCTTTGCAGCAGGCTGTGGCACATCCGGAATGGTTTGACCTGTCTGACCGGACACTGGTTTTGCTTGGTGCAGGTTCTGAAGCCGGCCCATTAACCTGGCTGGCCAAATGGAAAGCCAATATTGTTGCTATTGACTTGCCGCGGGCTCAGGTATGGGAAAGAATTTTAAATATTATTGAAGCAGGAAATGCCACGCTTATCGCACCCAGCGATCAGCCTTTTCCCGAACAGGCCAGTATTTCCGAGCTAAAAGAGCATCTGGGAGCCAATCTGTTGACCCAGTTACCAGAGATTGGCCAGTGGCTGGTGACCTTTAAGCAGCAACTGGATTTGGCAGCTATCGCCTATCTGGATGGTGAAAAACATGTACGGGTTTCTATGGCAATGGATGCCATCATGCAATATGTCAGCCAGCATAAACCGGATACCAGCCTGATGTTTATGTGTACTCCGACCGATGTATATGCGGTGCCGGAAGAAGTTGCTCAAGCTGCATCTGACAAGTTCAAACACCGCTC
Source organism: Acinetobacter sp. UBA6571 (assembly GCF_002434085.1). Taxonomy (NCBI): domain Bacteria; kingdom Pseudomonadati; phylum Pseudomonadota; class Gammaproteobacteria; order Moraxellales; family Moraxellaceae; genus Acinetobacter; species Acinetobacter sp. UBA6571. The sequence goes on from NZ_DJJJ01000055.1 coordinate 93,668, forward strand.
GCAGTTACAAAAGCTTCTAACTAAGGGTATTTCAACCGCTTCTTTGAAACATTTTTTCCAGAAGAACCAGCAAATACTTGTAAAGTCAGATAATGGTAAACATTACGGCATTACTGACTGTCTGGTCTTGGAACAAGGCCCGAATTATGCACTAGCCAAGCGCCTACAACAATGGCGCGCTGTACTCGCACGCCATCAGGGTCAACAGGTCAGTATTAATATTGCCCCGTCAACCACGACGCATTCTGTCACCAAGAATCCATTACTAAAGGCTGCCTTTACTGGCGCCAGCTTATTTGATGTAGAAGCATTTGCACCTGAAACTACCAATGCCATCATGGCAGCCCTATGGATCCACGATCTGCGCAATCCTGATTCAGCTGCACATCCAGACACTGCACTAGAACATCCTTTAGAGCTGATGATGGAAGGTGCTAACCATGGCGGTCTGTGGCGTGTCGCTTATCTGGCACGAACTGCACTACCTTTTGCTGCCTTATATGGCTTGGCTTCAGATAAACTGCCAGTAGAAAAACTTCTTTCAAAATTCAAAAAGAAAAGCTGAAGCTTTTTCTGAACAAACAACAGCAGATACAAAAAAAGCTTTGCCGAGGCAAAGCTTTTTTTAATGTCTATTTTAATTAAACAAATAGTTTGAGAAACAGCCAATATAAACCGCCAGATAAGCAAATGGTCGCTGGCAGTGTAAATACCCATGCGGATAGAATGGTTTTAACAGTATTAAAGTTCAGGCCAGATTTATTAGCCACCATGGTACCTGCAACTGCACTGTTTAAAACATGTGTAGTCGATACAGGCATACCCAGGCCATCTGCTGCAGCAATTGTAGACATAGCTACCAGCTCGGCAGACATCCCCTGACCATAAGTCATATGATGCTTACCAATACGCTCACCTACTGTCACGACAATTCGCTTCCAGCCCACCATAGTTCCAAGGCCCAGTGCCAGGGCTACTGCCACTTTGACCCAAGTCGGAATATATTGCAGGAATGAATCCAGATTATCGCGATATTCATCTACCAGTTTATCCTGAGCTTCAGGTAACGCAGGTAACGCCTCTGCCTTATCTAGACGCTTAAATGTAGTGGTACTCAGGTACATGTCATTACGAATTTCGCTGACTACTGCTTCAGGCATGTCTCTTAAATTATCATAGGCTGCGACACGCTCACCCAGATGGTCAGTCAGGCTTGCCAATGCTGGCACTACTTCAGGGCTAATTTCCTTGGTCTGGATATAACGGGTCAGTACAGTCCGTGCCTGCTCATCCGGGATATCCTGATAATTAGCATAAATAGCAGAAGCAGTTTGAGTAGATAACTGTTCAAATGACTGTAAATGTGCCTGATCCAGATTTTTATTCAGAGAGTACGCTAAAGGTACCAGACCAATCAGAATCAGCATGATTAGGCCCATGCCCTTTTGCCCATCATTTGATCCATGAGCAAAGCTAACACCAGTACAGGTAAAAATCAGGATGGCACGGATCAGTGGTGGAGGCGGCTTGTTTCCTTTTGGCGGCTGAAACAGTTCCATTTGTTTCTTAAAGATCTTTTTAACCAGCAGGAACAATACCGCAGCAAATGCGAAACCAATTAGTGGTGAAAACAGTAAGGCCTTACCCACCTTGATGACCTGATCCATATCGATACCACTGGCACCGGTCGCGGCATTTAGAAGATGGTTCATGATACCCACCCCCAAGATTGAACCGATCAGGGTATGCGAACTTGAGGCAGGTATACCAAGAAACCAGGTACCGAGGTTCCAGATGATTGCGGCAATCAGTAAAGCAAATACCATCGCAAAACCGGCACCGCTACTGACATTCATAATCAACTCAACCGGAAGCAGCGCAATAATACCGTACGCGACCGCCCCACTTGCTACCATTACCCCAAGAAAATTACAAAAGCCTGCCCACATCACAGCTACAGGTGCTGGCAAGGCATTGGTATAGATAACCGTCGCTACAGCATTAGCTGTATCATGAAAACCATTAACAAATTCAAAGCCTAATGCAATCAATAAAGCAGTGGCTAGCAGAATAATAGAATATAAACCAAGCGGCGGAACATGAGCCAGATCAGCATTTACCTGAAAGCCAATATAGATTAGCGTGGCAACAATTACCGTCAGGAACACCGGCATAAAAAACTTCGGTGTTGGCACGTGTACATTACTGGATGCCACGGGAAGTACTGGATCTGAATCGGGAGGAATATTCGAATTCATCTAGATGGTTTAAGAGGATAATAAAATCCCCTTATTCTTTATTTAAATTGTGACAATTATATGACAAAAGGGTGTCATATAAAGCCAATTTTCATCTAATTGAGCTTATTCAGGTCATCCTTAGAACCCATATCTTTGTACTCATTCTATTCCTACTATTTTTTATATTTATAAATTCAATAACTTATATTTAAAATAATAAAAAAGAACAAGCTACGGGCTAATAAATTACTTTCATTGAATTATTACAGCTATAAGTCACCAATTGTTTGTTTCATGTTCAGTTAATGACTATGCTGCAAAGATATTGCAATTTCATGAAAAAAATACAGGACCAATCAGGTAAAAGTAGCCGGCTATATCAGGAATAGCCACAATCCTTATAGGAAATGCTTAACATGCAAAGGCATAACTATATAAGTTGAATCTGTTACAATAGCGCCCATTTTACAGTTATCCGCATTGGGGGTCTCTTCATGTCTACGCTTGCCACCCTAAAAGAGCTTCTTGCCAAACGCATCCTGATTATTGACGGTGCGATGGGAACCATGATCCAGCGTCATAGGCTTGAGGAAGCAGATTATCGTGGTGAACGTTTTGCAGACTGGGCCCATGATCTGAAGGGCAATAATGACCTGCTGGTATTGACTCAGCCACAAATTATTCAGGGCATACATGAAGCTTATCTGGATGCTGGTGCAGATATTATCGAGACCAACAGTTTCAACGGTACCCGCGTTTCCATGTCAGACTACCATATGGAAGATCTGGTACCAGAAATTAATCGTGAAGCTGCACGGCTGGCCAAAGCAGCTTGTGAAAAATATTCAACCCCTGATAAACCGCGCTTTGTGGCCGGTGTACTTGGCCCTACTTCACGTACTTGTTCTATATCACCGGATGTTAATAACCCGGCGTTTCGTAATATTACTTTTGATGCCCTAAAAGAAAATTATATAGAAGCGACTCATGCCCTCATTGAAGGCGGTGCAGATATTATTCTGATTGAAACCGTGTTCGATACACTGAACTGTAAGGCAGCTATTTTTGCGGTAAAGGAAGTCTTTAAAGAATTAGGTTATGAATTACCCTTAATGATTTCCGGCACGATCACAGATGCTTCCGGACGTACGCTGACCGGACAAACTGCTGAAGCCTTCTGGAATTCGGTGCGCCACGGCGATCTGCTTTCAATCGGATTTAACTGTGCCTTGGGTGCAGATGCCATGCGCCCACATGTTAAAACAGTGGCTGATGTTGCTGATGTATTTGTTTCTGCTCATCCGAATGCCGGTTTGCCCAATGCTTTTGGCGGTTATGATGAAACACCGGAAGAAACTGCTGCATTTCTGAAAGAATTTGCAGAAAGTGGCTTAATCAATATTACTGGTGGCTGCTGTGGTACGACTCCGGACCATATACGAGCCATTTATAATGCTGTAAAAGATATCGCTCCCCGCCAGATTCCCCAGATTAAACCAGCCTGCCGACTGAGTGGTCTGGAGCCATTTAATATTTACGATGAATCACTATTTGTAAACGTAGGTGAACGAACCAACGTAACCGGTTCAAAGAAATTTGCACGTCTGATCCGTGAAGAGAATTATGCAGAAGCATTGGATGTTGCCCGTCAACAGGTCGAAGGCGGTGCCCAGATTATCGATATCAATATGGACGAAGGGATGCTTGATTCGCAAAATGCGATGGTGACATTCCTGAACCTGATTGCTTCTGAGCCTGATATTTCCCGTGTACCGATCATGATTGACTCATCAAAATGGGAAATTATCGAGGCAGGACTGAAATGTGTACAAGGTAAAGCCGTAGTAAACTCAATCTCGCTGAAAGAAGGTTATGATGAGTTTGTAGAGAAAGCACGTTTATGCCGTCAGTATGGTGCGGCTGTCATTGTTATGGCTTTTGATGAAAAAGGTCAGGCCGATACGGTTGAGCGCAAGAAAGAAATCTGTAAACGATCTTATGATGTGCTGGTCAATGAAGTTGGCTTTCCTTCTGAAGATATTATTTTTGACCCGAATGTCTTTGCGGTAGCGACAGGTATTGAAGAACACAACAACTATGGTGTGGACTTTATTGAAGCTACTGGGTGGATCAAGCAGAACCTGCCAAATGCCATGATCTCGGGCGGTATTTCTAACGTTTCTTTCTCGTTCCGCGGTAATGAGCCGGTACGTGAAGCAATCCATGCAGTTTTTCTTTATTACGCCATCAAGCAGGGCTTGACCATGGGAATTGTAAATGCCGGACAGCTGGCAATTTATGATGACATTCCGGCTGAGCTAAAAGACGCGGTTGAAGACGTAGTGATGAACCGCAATCAGGGAGAAAGCGGACAGGAAGCCACTGAAAAGTTACTGAGTATTGCTGAGAAATATCGTGGTCAGGGCGGAACCCAACGTGAAGCTGAAAATCTGGAATGGCGCAACGAACCGGTAGAAAAACGTCTTGAGTATGCGTTAGTGAAAGGTATTACTGCCTTTATTAATGAAGATACCGAAGAAGCACGGCTAAAGTCTGCCCGTCCGCTGGATGTTATTGAAGGCCCGCTTATGGCCGGAATGAATGTCGTAGGCGACCTGTTTGGTTCAGGCAAGATGTTCTTGCCACAGGTTGTAAAATCGGCTCGGGTTATGAAACAGGCTGTAGCCTGGCTTAACCCGTATATTGAAGCTGAAAAAACTGCTGGTGAAGCCAAAGGGAAAATCCTGATGGCAACAGTCAAAGGTGACGTACATGATATTGGCAAGAATATTGTCGGTGTAGTACTTGGCTGTAACGGTTATGACATTGTAGATTTAGGCGTAATGGTGCCGGCAGAGAAAATTCTGCAAACTGCAATTGATGAAAAAGTTGATATTATCGGGCTGTCAGGCCTGATTACGCCAAGTCTGGATGAAATGGTCTTTGTAGCTAAAGAGATGCAGCGTAAAGGCTTTAAAATTCCTTTAATGATTGGCGGGGCAACTACATCAAAAGCCCATACTGCTGTAAAAATTGATCCGCAATATTCAAATGATGCCGTCATTTATGTTGCCGATGCATCACGTGCGGTAGGGGTCGCCACTTCCCTGCTCTCGCCGGAAATGAAGCCTGCTTTTGTACAGGGTCACCGTGATGAATATGTTAAGGTACGCGAGCGCCTGGCGAACAAGCAGCCAAAAGCAGCTAAACTGTCTTATGCCGAGTCGGTTAAGCACGGTTTCAAGATCGCTCCGGGCTACGTACCACCACAGCCAAATTTTATCGGTGTTCAAACCATTACCCAGTATCCGCTAGAAACACTGGTTGAGTATTTTGACTGGACTCCATTCTTTATTTCATGGAGCTTGGCAGGCAAATTCCCGAAAATTCTGGAAGATGAAGTAGTCGGTGAAGCAGCAACTGATTTGTATCAGCAGGCACAGATTATGCTCAAAGATATTATTGAGAATAAACGTTTTGATGCCCGGGCCGTATTTGGTTTATATCCTGCTAAACGTACGGCTGCCGATACTGTCACGGTATACGATGAACAAGGTACTGCGACACATCATTTTGAGCATTTACGCCAGCAGTCAGACAAAGTTACCGGTAAGCCAAATTTATCTCTGGCAGATTTTATTGTCACCGAAGAGAACCAGGCGCAGGACTATCTGGGGGGTTTTACAGTTTCAATTTTTGGTGCTGAAGAACTTGCCAATCAATACAAAGTTAAAGGTGATGACTATAGTGCTATTCTGGTTCAGTCTTTGGGTGACCGTTTTGCCGAAGCTTTTGCCGAGCACCTGCATGAACGTATCCGTAAAGAGTTCTGGGGCTATCAGGCCAGTGAGCAGCTAAGCAATGAGGAACTGATTAAAGAGAAATATATCGGTATTCGTCCGGCACCGGGTTACCCGGCCTGTCCTGAGCATTCTGAAAAAGCGGTTCTATTCGACTGGCTGGGTTCTACTGACAAGATTGGTACACAGCTCACTTCCAGCTTTGCAATGTGGCCCCCTTCATCGGTGAGCGGCTTCTATTATACTCATCCCGAATCTCAGTATTTCAATGTTGGCAAGATTTCTCTGGATCAGTTAGAAGATTATGCAAAACGTAAAGGCTGGACGCTGGATGAGGCCAAACGCTGGCTAGCACCAAATCTGGATGATTCAATTGTCTAAATAAATATCCGGTTTAAAAAATCCCCTCTATTGAGGGGATTCTTATTTTAAACTCTTTTCTTGTACTAGCTTGCTTTAAACTTTACCAGCCGAGTTATATCATTAAAAATTAAAGATATTTTCAATACGAAATACAAGTACTTTTCATTTTTTCTTTCCGTATTTTAAAATACTTATAGAGTCAGATATTAATCTTCAAATACTTTCGCCTGGTTAATCAGTCTTAAAAATATAGTGCTGTCTTGAATCTGGTTTGCACTGAGTAAAGCCAGCTTGACCAGAAACAGCTCACGTTTTTCTGCATCCAGATGATCAATACTTTCTGCCAGATGGTCATATACCTGTTCCAGGTCTTCAATCCGAATATTACTCATGCTGCTACTCCTTTTGTTAGCTGACAAAACTGCTCAAAAGTTTGGGTAATGGCAGAGTTCCTATAATGCAGCCAGCGGCCATGAATATGATGATCAGGACGTATCAGGTAAATTGAACCACTTTGTGCAAAAAAATGTTCTGCTGCAAGTTCTGCAGTGATCTTTAAAGTCATCTCTGCGTTATGTACTGTCTGGCCATCCAGCGCAAGTGCAATAATCTGCACAGGAATAGCACAGGCTTGTAATGCTTTAATTTCAGTATAAAGACCGGCAGGAAGTTCGCCCTGCTCTGTGAAAACCAGAACGTTGAACTTACCATCGATCCGGTCATACAAAAATGAACCATCTACAGTTTTAACATTAGGAATCAAGGCACCATTTTCAGTCATTTCCTTCATGCTGGCATTGTCATCATTTTGACTGTTCAAAGGTGAATAGCTATAGGCATGTGGCCGTGATGTACGCCAATGATAGAGTGGACGTACAAATTCGTGTTCTAGCGATAAAGACAGTACTGCGTTACGTAGCAAGCGGTAGCCTTGGGTGGGTGGTGCCATAAAGCGGGTAGATTTCCCGGCCTCAGCAATAATCTCCCGCACTGCTCCAACCCGGTCGAAGGTATAACTTTCTAAAAGCTCGCGGGATGCCCAGCCTTGAATTACACCGGCCAGTTTCCATGACAGATCTTTGGCATCCTGAAAGCCGGTATTGGCACCACGCACGCCAAAAATTGGTAACAGATGTGCAGCATCACCAACAAATATAATGCGGTTATGTACATAATTATCGAGTGTTAACGCACGTGCCGAATAGACGGTACTCCAGTCCATTTCCCACTGTAAATGTTCCTGTCCAATCATTTTAAGCTGGTCATTGACAGCCTTGCTCAGATTTTCCGGTTTGAGTGCTTCTTCCGGACTGATACTTGGATCAAGCTGATAGTCAAAACGCCAGATATGATCTGGTTCGCGGTGCATGAGAATGGTATTGCCCGGGTTCCAGTCCGGTGAGAAAAAGGCCAAACGTTCGGTCGGATAGTCCAGCTTGATACGAATATCCGCAATAACAAAGCGGCCTTCATAGCTGGCGCCTTGCATCCGCAGCTTCATCTGTTCGCGTAATGCAGAGCGTCCTCCATCTGCTGCAACCACCCAGCTACTTTCATGCTGATATTCACCTTCTGGAGTATGGATGGTTAAAGTGACTGTTTCATCATTCTGTTCATGTGCAATGACCTTATTACCCCAGCGAATCTCAATATTATCCTGCTCATGTATGGTCTCAAGCAAGTAACTTTCCAACCAGTTCTGCTGCAGATTATTTAATGGTGCGAACTGATCATGTGAGCCAGATGGTGAAGCCATTCGAAAAACCACCTGTCCTTTATAAATAGAGTTGCCATGTGTCCACGGTAGGGCTTTTTGCATGATACGTTGGGCAGCGCCAGCAGACTGTAAGATTTCCATAGAGCGCCTGGTGTATACCAGTGCCCGGCTACCTTCAGATAACTGCTGTTCAGCAGACAGTAGAACGACCTGTATACCTTATCTGGCTAGCAGTAATGCTGTTGCCATACCAATTGGTCCTGCTCCTACAATAGTTACTGTACCTGTTTGGGCAACAGTCTTTTGCGGACTATGAAAGTAGGGATAAACCTGATAAGGATAATAGAGTGAATTTCTTGGCTGCGTTTCGGGAAAATGCATATTTGAACTCCTTGTCATGTTTTTTAACGCAGCATTGCTCAAACTGCGTGCTTTCTTCTATTTCTTCTAATAGTTTCTGCTTTTTCTTTCTATAGCATTTTTATGAGATTTATAGCATCTTCAAGAGCCCAATAAATTACGATAAACATAATTAAATTACTTTTACCGTAAAATATAATTTTTAGTATGCTAAGTTTTAGAGTAAAAATCAAGCATTTTAAAAGTCAATCAGGCCTACTACTAAAATCTATAAAAATATATATTTATCAAAAAATTAATATAATATTTTTTTAAATTTAAATAATCACAATCTGTTTTTATTGGTTGATTTTTCATTTATATAAAGGAGCAAATATTATAAGTATCATTCGATGACCGATATAAATAAATAAGTCTTTCAGGTCACATGATTTCCCATAAAACATAGCTAAGATTCAGATTCCTTGCTCATTCTCCCGTTAATTTTATATTGAACTGACCCCCTCATTTTAATTTCCAAAAATAATATGGCATTTTTAGAACTGAACAATCCGGTTTATCAGACAGTAAAATTGACCAGGCATAGAGTAGACATCTAGTACAAAAATTTATGATTTAGATCAATAAAATATAAAAAGCCTCCCATAGGAGGCTAGATAGCTTGCTATTATTTATGCCAGATAAATGGCGACTGATTCTGTTCTGTCTCATGATCTGCACCTAGTGGCATGCCGGTACGGTCCTTGAGTAAACAGATGGCTATAAGGGCAAAACTCGCCATCATCATTAAGTAAACAGTTACCAATGTGGTCGAATTTGAAACACTGATGAGCCAGGCTGCAATCAGGGGTGCGAATGCGCCGCCGATGATAGAACCAAGTGCATAAGTAATTGAGATTCCCGAAAAACGAATCGAGGCAGGGAATAATTCGGTATAAACAATTGCATTGATACCATGGGTAAAGCCAACACCCATTGACAGCAAAAACAGGGCAATAGCAATACCAGAGTAGGTTGCTGTATCGACCAGAGGGAATACTACAAAAGCCGCACCCAGCTGTAGTAATGCCCCTAGAATATACATTTTCTTACGCCCAAATCGGTCAGACAGGCTGGCAGAAATCCAAGTAAATGCAGCCCACACAATCGCAGATAACGTTACGAGCGTTAAAATAGTCGAGCGTTCCAGTGCAATCGGTCCGGCCGGGTTCGTTGTATAATTCTGGATGAAGCCCCCAGTCGTCATGTAACCCAGTGCGGTTGTTCCAGCACATAGTAGTGCCGCAAGCAGTACTGAAAGCTTATGATGCTTAAACAGGGTTTTAATCGGATGTGGATTGGCAGACTTACGTTGCTTGATTTCTTCAAATACTGGACTTTCGCCAATAGAACGACGTATCCAGTGGCCAATCAGCAGTAGCAACAAGCTAAGCAGAAATGGAATGCGCCAGCCCCACTCAACAAAGGCATCCCCTGGTGAGAACCAAGCTGTCATAATCACTAATACCAGAGAAGCCAGCAATAGCCCGAATGGAATACCTAGCTGCGGAAATGAACCAAAACGCCCGCGCTTATTTTCTGGTGCATGCTCAACAGCCATCAATACCGCTCCGCCCCATTCTCCACCAGCTGAAATTCCTTGTAGAATCCGCAAGATGATCAGGATAATAGGAGCTGCAATACCGATTGAGGCATAGGTAGGAAGCAGACCAATTAATGCCGTAGCACCACCCATCAATATAAGGGTAATTACCAGCATGGCACGACGCCCGAGTTTATCCCCATAGTGGCCGGCAATAAATGCACCTAAAGGACGAAATAAAAAGCTGATTCCAATAGAGGCAAATACCAGCAAATTGGCAACCACTGGTCCGGCAGGTGCAAAGAATAGCTGGTTAAAGACCAGGCCTGCCACTGCTGCATAAATAAAATAGTCATACCACTCGATTGTGGTTCCAATAATAGTGGCATAGGCAACTTTTTTGTCAGCCTGTGTATGAACCTGTTGAGGTATAGCATTGACATCCGTCAGCGCTACAGATTTAATCTGATCCATTTTAGTTTTCCTTTTATCATTTTCCCTGAATTTGTTGTTATTACCATTTAAAGCTTGAGTTTGAGTTTTCCTTTTCCTCGTGAACAGCAACTGATTACCGATTTCATTCCGTCACGCTCGGCTCGGGTCAACACCTTATCGCGATGATCAATTTCACCTTCTTCAACCGGAAGCTGGCAGCTTCCACACAAACCCTCGGTACAGTCAAAGCTGACATCAATTCCTTTGTCCAGCAAACAGTCCAATAAGGTCTGGTCCCGGGCTACTGTCAGTGTTAAACCGCTATCCAGTAGTTCAACTTCAAAGTCGGTATCATTTTCATATAAAAAGAGGTTCTTCCCTGAACCAAAATGCTCGACCGTGAGCTGAACCTGTGACAAGTCTTCGATATAGTTGGTCAAGGTATCAAGTAATGCTTCCGGACCACAGGCACAAACCTGTGTACCGGCAGGCAGCGCTGACAAGAGCTGTTGCAGGTCTATCCGTTTACCTTCAGAAGAAATATAGAGTTCGGCAGCACTACCATGCGCAGCAACTTCCTTAAGTAATGCCATACTAGCCCGCTGGCGTGAAAGATAAATTAGCCAGTAAGGGCGCCCCTGTTCACGTAAGCTATTAGCCATGCTCAGAATAGGAGTAATACCTATCCCCCCTGCGATCAGCACATACTGGCTCGCCTGTAAATTTAATTTAAAAAAGTTTTTGGGTCCCTTAATGTAGATCTGTTCCCCTGCTTTTAAATACTGATGAATCCATTGTGAACCACCCCGGCTTTCCTGCTCTCTCTTTACAGCAATCGTATAAAATTGATCAGTCGCTAAACCGCATAGAGAGTACTTACGGCTCAGGCCATTAGGCAATACCAGTTCAATATGTGAACCGGCACTCCAGCGTGGTAATTCTTCACCGTGTATAGCAGCCAGCTCAATACGTATAATATCTTCTGCTTCAGGATAAACTGCCTGGACACGTACCGGGCGGGTCATGGCCTTGAGATCAGGCGCTCCAATAGGAAAACTGGTAATTTGTCTGGCAGTTTGTTCTGGCTGGGCATGCCACTCAGCCCACAAGGCCTCTGGTCCTCTGAACGAGGTATTGGCCAGATAGGTAAATTCCTGCTCGCAGAGTTTCAGGTCTGGTATACGGCGTGACAGTTCTTCAATGAAAATACACATTTCCATACGGCCGATATTCTTACCCATACACTGGTGTGCACCATAACCGAATGTCAGATGCTCAATAGCATTATCACGATAAATATCCAGCTCATCGGCATTTTCAAAATGCAATTCATCATGATTAGCAGAAGCCGACACCAAAAACAATTTATCGCCTTTCTTAAACTTGACTCCACTGACTTCACTCTCGGTAGTGACCTGTCTGCGCCAGGCCACTACAGAACCTGAATGCCGTAAACACTCCTCGACTGCACCCGGAATCAGCTGTGGATTATCACAGATTTTTTTCCACACTTTCCGGTCAGCTAAAAGTAGTTTTAATGCATTGGCAGAGGCTAGTGCGGTAGTTTCATGGGCGGCAACCATAATAGCCATCATCATTGAATGCAGATAATTGTCTGTCACCACCTCTGGCATTACACGATTTTTAGCAATCATGTCATACATCCAGCCTTTACCTTCTGGATGATTTTTCATTTTCTCCAGCACACGGCCAGAGTATTCCCAGAATTGTCCTACTCCCTCGGCAACCTCCAACTGCTGTTCTAATGTTGGACTTCCCCAGGTATTAACGGTATGAGCAACTGCAAATTTACGTAGTTCCTGCATGTCATCTTCAGGTACGCCCAAAAAGTGTAACGCTACCATTAAGGGTATTTCCCATAGCATTTCCTGTACCAGATCTGCCCGCCCCTTATAAATAAATCCGTCGACTTTCTTCCTGACTAGTTCTCTAACGAAATGTTGGTGCTCTTCAAGATTCTGTGGTGTAAAAGCATCCATTAAAGCACGACGCCGTTCCATGTGTACCGGTTCATCTTCATTTACCAGTGTACGATTCATACTATAATTATATTTTTCGAGAATTTTTAATGCTTCAGGGCAAGAGGGTGTCAGTTTCTCGAGTGCATTACATGCAGAAAAGGTAATAGGATCACGAAAAATTGCTTTGACATCTTCATAACGGGTCACAATCCAGTAACCCATCGCTTCAGAGAAAAAAATCGGGAGTTGTGCACGAAACTCCTTCAGAGCCAATGCAGGGTCTTGCTGATATGGCACTGCAAACATGTCAAAGTTTTTACCCTTCTGTTGTAACTCGGCATGAAAAGGGCATTGCCCATGCATAGGTACTTTTACGTTCATCCTGAACTTCCTGTTCTATTATCGTACATTATGTTCTAATATAGTAAAAGAATAAATAATGAGCAGACATGTTGTCAATTGGCTAAAATATCTTTTTGCAATTGTTTACTATTTAAGACAGACCCAAATCCGGGTTGACCAAGCGGAGTAGAAAAAGAATTGGAGACCTTACAGACGCTGGAACGGGGCATTCATGCATTAGAACTGATTGCCAGACATCAAGGCCAGTTGACCGTAGCGCAGCTGGCTGAACTATTAGAGATTAACCGGACTATTGCCTACCGTATTACCCGGACCTTAACTCATTTAGGTTATATTAAAACCAATGAAAATCTGGGGTTGGAGCTCAGCAGCAAGATTCAGGATTTATATCACTGCTATGAAATGACGATTCCATCTAATAGCCAGCAGATTCTGAATAGTCTGTCTAATCGGACTCAAGCCAGTGCATCGCTAGTAATTGCTGAAGGATCAGACTGTGTAGTAGTTAAAACCGCATCGACTGGTTCTTCTTATTTACGTATTAATTATCAGCTGGGTTCACGGCATCCGATTGGTACAGCTGCAGCTGGTATTGCAATTGCTACAACCTATCCGCCTCAACCGGAGGAAAAAGAAGAAATCAGGTTAGCCCGCCAGCTTGGTTATGGTTATTCTGAAGGTCGGCTGCAATCTGGAGCCGTAGGCCTGTTTATGCCAATTCCAGAGCGGCATATGGCTATTGGAATTGTCAGTATTGGAGAAGTTAATAAAGAAGCCGTTTTAGAGGCCTTAAATGATGCGGTACGGGCTTTAAACTAAGCCCCCCTGTTCAAGCATAGTATTATCTTTATTTATTTTACCCAGAAGCTGGCTTAAAGAATATTTTAATAATTTTCGTTAGCAGGCTAAAGTTAAAAATAAAGATGCTATGCTCACAGTGTTCGACTTAATAGAAAAGTAAACTAAAATTACTCTTGGCCCATGGAGCTGGCATATAAAATTTTGTTAACTATGCTTTAAAAAAGATTGATTAATCATCTAATTAACATTTTATTACAATCAGTTAAATTTAATATATTTTATGGAATTCAATGCATGGAAGCACATTCAGGTTTAAGTGCGCAGGATAAACGTACCCTTGGATTATCATCCTTGGGGGGCGCACTCGAATTTTATGATTTTGTCATTTATGTTTTTTACGCCAAAATTATTTCAGAGCTATTCTTTCCAAGTGGCCTGAGTCCTTTTTGGGCTATGCTGAATACTTATGGAATTTTTGCAGCCGGTTATTTTTTCAGGCCCTTAGGGGGCGTAGTTATGGCTCATTTTGGCGATCTGGTAGGACGCAAACGTCTCTTTAGTTTATCTATCTTGCTGATGGCATTGCCAACTTAAGTCATTGGCCTGATGCCTACTTTTGAAAGTATTGGCTATGCTGCCCCTTTATTATTACTTCTAATGCGGGTAGTACAAGGTATTGCAATTGGTGGAGAAATACCGGCTGCCTGGACTTTTGTATCAGAACATGTGCCTGAGAAAAAGATTGGCTTTGCTAATGGCCTGTTAACCGCCGGACTTTCACTGGGAATTCTACTTGGTGCCCTGATGTCACTATTTATTTCCCTTAAATTTAGTGAAGCGCAGATTCATGACTGGGCATGGCGCATTCCATTTATTATTGGTGGTGTATTTGGACTGGTTGCTTTATATCTGCGGTCTTACTTGAAAGAGACACCCATTTTTAAAGCCATGCAGGCACGTAAAGAACTGTCTAAAGAGTTACCGGTCAAGCAGGTGCTCGCTCGCCACAAAACAGCAGTTGTTATTGGCATGATGTTTACCTGGTTTTTAACTGGTTGTGTAGTGGTACTGATTTTAGCAATGCCTAACTTGCTTACCGGCGCTTTCGGTATTGAACGCTCAGATGCCTTTACCATGCAAAGTGCTGCTATTATCATGCAGATGGCAGGCTGTATTCTGGCGGGACTTTTGGCTGACCGTTTTGGTGCCGGAAAAGTTATTCTGATCGGTTCATTCTGCGTCGCTGCGATTGCAGGAATTTTTTATACCAGTCTGGGTCATGTGTCACAGTCAACCATTTTTATATTGTATATGCTGCTCGGACTGTTCTCAGGTACGGTCGGTATGGTGTCTTACAGTATGGTCAGAATGTTCCCTGCCCAGATTCGTTTTTCGGGAATTTCATTTTCTTATAATGTCGCTTATGCAATTGCAGGTGGCCTGACCCTGCCACTGGTACAGTGGCTGAGCCTCTACAGTAAAATTGGTGCAATGTACTATATTTGGGTGGTATGTCTGGTGGCATTTTTTACTGCCATAATTTACAGATCAAAATTTGAATAAGTCTGTTGTCCCTCATTCTTTTTAAGTTAAATGAATGAGGGACAAGCACCCCTAGGCCTGCAAGTTCTTTCTGAGCTCATCTTCTACAATTTCTATTTCGATATCGCTAAACTTGCGGATTTCACCTTCAGCATGTTTCTCCAGCATTCCACCGATTAATGGCACTTTTACTTTGACCTGCCAGTCCAGTTTTATATGAATCTGCTGGTCATCACCAGTTACACTACGGTCACAACTTGCCTCCAGTGGCAGGTTGGCGCCAAGTGCCACTGTCGAGGTTAGTGCTTCAAGATTGGTAATATCTGTACGTCTCAGACGAAAAGCATCTTTTAATAATTTTTTGGCAATGTCTGGAATATTGACATCCAGATTATAAGCACGCTTGAGTGTATAAATCCCCTGATCAATCCTGGATTCCAGAATTTCCAGCTTATCCCCCGGAATACGTCTACAGACTTTTTCATGCAGTGAAGTATCGGCACTCAGCCGTTTAAAATCACTCAGAGAAACACCTGGAATAGTGGCATAAACAGTAAAACGATGTGCCATGATTTAATCCTTTCTTTTTTATTGTAGACTCTGTCGCAAAGTGATCCATTCAAATTGCGCTGTTAAACCCTTTTAATTATTAAACAGGGTTAAAACATTATAATGGTTCAATTAAATCCTGATTCTTCAGATCTGTCATTGACTTTAATAATACTGATCTTTCCGACTGATGCCAGAACATACTGTATTTTGTCCGGTACAGGTCATATTTAAAGTATATTGCCGATATTCAATTATGGCATAAAATTCTTCGGCTCCATCGTCAAGCCCGCTTGCAAACCAGACCGTACCTTTAGGAAACTCTGCCAGCCATACTGCCTTGTAAAAATCAGAAATTGAATCAAATTGCAGATAACGCTCAGGCTCATTCATGATTTTCTCTGCAACCCGAAAAAATTGCTGTTCCTGAGTTTGAATAAAATCAATCAACATATTACTTCTACTTACGACATTAAATGAGTCTGGTACTCATTATATAAACCTTCTTTAAGCTAGACTGCATAATTGTGCTGTTAAAATGATTTAACAGGTGAAGTTTAAAAAGAAGTTATATAACATTATAACAATTTAATACTTCTTTCCGGTAAGCCATGAAAAAAGCACTTCTGACCTCTTTTGTTGCAGCAAGTATTTCTTTTGGCTGTTCCAACCAGACGACTGAACCTGAACAGAAGACCTCTGCGGTTAAAACCGACCAAGGCCAGACAAGCGATCCCAAACTGCAAGCCTGGGTTGGGAAATATGAAGGAATAATCCCCTGCGCTACTTGTATTTCACGTTGTGAAGGCTGTGACAGTATGGGCGTAGACCTTGAACTGCATCCTGATATGAGTTTTAAACTGGTGCGCACCAGCTATAGCACTCAAAGTGCTGCCGAGGTCTACACCGGATATTTTGAATTTTTAGATGGTGATAAACTTAAAATTCAGCTAAATGAAGTAAAAGACCGTAATATTCTGGTATAGGGGGCAGATTATACCGAAATTATAGATACTAAATCCGGCCAGCCCTATGCAGCTTATCCAGATTTTCAGCTGGAAAAGATTAGCAGCTAGACAAGAGTTTAACAGTCAAACAGTACTTAGCTGGCTTGTAGCTGTTTTTGTTCAATCTGTTTCCATTGCCACCAGCCAAATAAAGCCAGCCCGACAAATCCTGCATATAAACCTGCTGTCAGCAGCAAATCTTTATAGATGAACATTCCGACATAAATAATATCAATCCACACCCAGAGCATCCAGGTAGCAATATATCTACGACTGGTCCAGTATGTAGCAAGCAAACTAAAGGCAGCCAGCTGCGCATCTAGCAATGGAACAGCAGCATCTGTCCAGTATTTTAAAGTCAGTCCGAGTAGCAGCCCTAAAACTGCTGAGAGTAAAAGCTGTAATATTACCAGCTGCCTGGCAATAGAAATGATCTTGATTTCATGACTCTGCTGATGATCTGTCCACCAATGGTACAAACCATAAAAATTCATAATTATAAATATTCCCTGTAAAAGGGTTTCTCCGTACAGCTTAAATTCAAAAAACAAGTAAGCATATAAGGCACATGCCACAATATTAAAGCCCCAACAGAGTATATTTCGCTGAATGGTAAGAGCTACTCCTATCACACTCATCAGAACAGCAAAGATTTCTAAGGGGGTCATGGTATTTTTCCTATAGGAAAAGGACTATTTTTATTTAACACGGTAAAATCCGCAAATCATCTGTTTAAGCACAACCAAATAAAAAGCCCGCTACCGGGCTTTTTAAAAGCTCTTAAAGACCGCAGTTATTCATCACGGGTTTTCACATCAAATAATTCAATTTCGAATATCAGGTTCGAATTAGCCGGAATAATTTTGCCCATTTTTCGCTCTCCATAGGCTAAATGTGCGGGAACCAGCAATTTACGTTTTCCACCTACCTTCATACCCATAATACCTTGATCCCAGCCTTTAATGACTCGGCCCGTACCAATCACACATTCAAAGTAATTACCACGATCAATCGATGAGTCAAATTTTGTTCCGTCTTCCAGCCAGCCAGTATAATGGGTGGTAATCAGTGCGCCTTTTACTGCTTCCTTACCAGAGCCCACTTTCAAATCTATAATTTCCAGTTCATTGGACATTTAATACACTCTAAATCGTCATATTGCATTTATTATAACTGAAACTTGGTCAGTCTTTTTCCGAGTTCATGCTTTTTGAAGACAAGTTGGAATTCAGAATATTTTGAAAGGCTAGAATTTTATCTAGAAACTTAAACGTTTAATCCGCGGGTCCTGACTCAGTTCTTCAACCAATAAATTATGTCGCTGGCGTTTACCACTTATATTCCAGTGCAAAATAATTTCATCGGACTTTAGAACCTGCAATACATGCTTGGCCTTCAAGCCATACTGCTTAAAGAGCTGCTCATAATAATGTGATAATCCCTGCTCATAATGACAAATCATTTTATAGTCACGGATTAAATTGAATTCTTCTACCAGTTTTTCAAGGTAGGTTAACAGGCTTAAGATCACCAGTACCAGTATGGTGCCATACAGGCCTAAAGCAATATAGCCTGCGCCAATTGCCATGCCTAAAGCCGCGACCATCCAGATAGTGGTCGCGGTAGTAATACCCGAAATACGGTTTTCATCTTTAAAAATAACGCCAGCACAGAGAAAACCCAGTCCAGTCAAAATATTTGCAGCAATACGGTCATCACTAACCTCCCCAATTTGCCGAGACAATATGGTAAACAGGCAGGAAGCCATACTGACCATAATCATAGTACGTAGGCCGGCGGTCTTATTTTTATATTCCCGTTCCAGCCCGATGACTGCGCCTATTGCTGCGGCACATAACAAATAATAGAGTTCACTGTCCATAGCGCGAAGAATCTTGCTTTTATATTAAACATGATCTAAACAACAGGTCCTGAATGAGGCAAGCCTTTTTAATAAATTTCCATCATGAATAAAACACTTCTATTACTTGAGTTGTTGCCACTCAATTACAGCTTGTGCATGGTTACCAATTAAGGTCCATTCACCATCCATTACATTGAGCTGTAGTTGCATGGTTCGTTCACACAAGGCTTGTAACGCCTCAGTAGAAGCCTCAGAAATCTGCCATACTTCGACATTATCCAAAGTTTTTATCTTGCTGTTCTTTTTCCACCAGTCCGACACCTGGCTGCCATAGGCTATAATGGCGACCTGCTTGCAGCGTGAACTGGCTTTTTTAACTTTATCTTCATCCGGACAGCCTACCTCAATCCATTTTTCCAATTGCCCCGTTAAGTCCTTTTGCCACAAGGCTGGCTCATTGGTCTCAAACAGGTCTTTGGTAAACTCAAGCTGCTCATCAGCAAACCGAGCAAAAGCAGCAATACGTACCATCAAGCGTTCAATGGTTTCAGATGGATGCAAAGCCAGAGTCAGTTGATGGTCACTGTACTGGTGTGTATCCATATTGGCAATATTCAGGTCTGCCTTATATATTGTTGCTTTTAACGCCATAACGGTATCTTCATCATAAAAGTATAAATGGCGCCAAGCATAGCAAAAAAATAGGTCTATTTATTTTAAGTAATGGCCATCTCAAGGAAAATTTTAAATCTGGCTATTTTCCTCGGCTATATTTAACTGTGCAGCCAAAAGGCTCATCTCAAAATTTTCCCAATTACGATTTTCATCTGTAATTATCTCTATCCGGTTATCTATCCCTTCTTCACCTGACTTGTAATTCAGCTGTTGCGGATTGAAGTTAAAATAGATCCAGCCCTGATCAGTATTAAAGATCCCTTTGATTCTCAGCCAGTTTTCGGTTGTACAAAACAGATCCAGCAAAGCATAAAAATCAAATTGCCAGCGCTTAGGTAATTTCCAGCCCGCTACACTATAACCTTGTGCAGTTTCTACATAATGATAAGGTAACTTTTTAATTGGTTCTTCACTCAGCAGTGCTGTTTGTAAACGCTGTACTTTAAGCAAAGGCTGTAACTTGCGCTGTATACCCTGATACAGCAAATCAATTTCTGCCAGATCAAGCTGCCCCTGTTCGGCCATTATCCAGTCTTGGCCATAGGCCGCATATTCCTTTTTGAGCTGTTCTAAAGCCTCCCCATCAGCAAAACTCATCAGATCACCATGTGAAACCACTATGATTTGTGCGGCTTTAAGCTGATCCTGATAAAGGTTTTGGCTTACCCACTCCTGTTCGTGTAAACGTGAACCATCCAGCACTGTCACCAGAGCACGAACGGTAAGCGTCTGTTGCCAATGAGGCTCAGTAAGCTGTTCGAGTAACTGGGCCGGATGTCCAAGCCCAGTAGGTTCAATAAATAGCCGGTCTGGCTTGGTTTCAGATAACAGTCTTGAAAGAGCAATCTGCATAGGAAGCTGGCTGCTACAGCATAAACACCCTCCCAGCAGCTCCTTTATTGCGTACCCCTGCTGCTGAGGTAACAGTTGTTGGTCAACTCCGATCTGACCAAATTCGTTCATTAAAATAGCCCAGGTTTCATGCTTTGGTTTCTGCCTCAACAGATGTTGTAACAGTGTGGTTTTTCCTGCACCTAGAAAACCGGAAATAATGTGGGTTGGTATTGCGGCTGGTGTCTGAATCAACTTCACGAAAATTACTCTGCTTAATGAAAATAGTAGACAAGGGATCTCAATTTTATACTGGTGACCTATTCATACCATAGGTTCAGTTTTTACTTGGACTTGCATTGAAATCTGAACATAAACAAATTATTCAGGCTTAATCTTACTCTTATAAAGCTTGCGAAATCTTTTTAATTTAAGTTTTTACTTTTTAACTGCTCTCCGCCATGTATCTATTCAAATAATCCTCTTTCAAATTTATTTTTCTTTACTATATACAGATGGAAAAATAATTTTCAAAAACACCGTACTACTGTTTTAAAATTCTGAACCATTCTATAGCTGTGTTTTGTTGACCAGATTTATGTGATTTTAAGAGTTTTAGGCTCATATTAAATATAAATGATGAACATAATAATTTTTATTTGCTTACATTTAAGATCAATTTTTAATCAATTTAATTTAAATATAGTTTATTTTCTCAAGATATAAGATTTTTACTGGATTTTTATAATAATTTTTAGAAAAATAAAGAAAGAACCTTAAATTAAGCAAATTATTGAATTGTTTAATAAATTTAATTTCTATGATTGTTAAATTTTATTGATTTATAAAAAATATAAGGAATAACCAATCATTGCTATAAAAATATATCACCTCTATTGTGTATTTAGGTTAATTTATTGATCAAATATTAATCTAATTTACATGATTTTATACATTTTAGTATGATTTATCATTTAATTTTTTACATTAAACTTACATTAAATCCTTAATTGTGTTTTGAGTGTAACCGTAAAGTTACGCTTTGTATGAATTATTGCAGGCTCAGAAAAGGGAACATAGCATGACATCCAACCCAGAAGTCCTGAACATATACACTGTTGAGGGATATGTACTGGGTTCTTTATTGTTTACAAATAGAAGGATGCCAATATGAAACTTGTTAAAACATTACTTGCTACTACTCTTGCTCTAACTGCTGCTACCAGCTTTGCTGCAACTGCTAAAGATCAGTCAGCTACTGAAGAAAAAGTGGTTGTTTCAACTCAGGAACAACCAACTGCTGCTGGTACAGAAAGTGCAGCTGCTCAACCTACAACTGCTCAGCCTGCATCTGAAAGTGCTGCTGAAGAAGCTAAAGATTCTGTTGCTCAGCCACAGTAATTTTATGTTTTAGTGACATCATTTTTTTAAAGCTGTATAAAAGTTTTAAAGAAATAGGTCAAGCCTTGCTGCGGCTTGGCCTTTTGCTTTTTAGTACATTATGATTGAAATATATTTATTTAAGTTTAAATAAGAGATATAAAAAATGATCGCCGGAGCGATCATCTGGTAAATATATTGGCTTAACTTGGGGATGTTGTCTTTTTATAAATACTGCAAGAAGGATGATGATGCTCTTGCAGGCGTAGCACCTTACGCTGTTCAGCAGCTTCAAAGCGGCAACGTTTCCAGTCATTGTTCAAATTCAGTGGTGGAACCTGACGTGGTTTACCCTGCTCATCTACGGCAACCATAGTAAAATAACAGCTATTGGTATGGCGCACTGTACGCTTTTGAATATTCTGTGCTTCTACCCGTATGCCAATTTCCATTGAAGTACGGCCTACATGGTTTACGCTGGCCAGAAAAGTCACTAGCTCACCAACATGAATGGGTTCTTTAAAATTTACCTTATCTACAGACAGCGTCACCACATAACTTCCTGAATAGCGGCTGGCACAAGCATATGCCACCTGATCCAGTAGCTTCAGAATCGTTCCTCCGTGGACATTACCCGAAAAGTTAGCCATATCAGGCGTCATCAGGACAGACATTGTAAGTTCAGATTGATCATCTGTAGCAGGAACGACTTGATCTAATGGTGACATTGTCTCTTTGTCTCATCTATAACTGGGATATTTAAGGGACATTATTATATCGCTTTTCACTGAAAAAACATGTTCAAAGCGGCAAATCACCTGTAACAATAAAATAAGTTATTTAGAAACATATTAATAGAAGCTTTAAGGCTTTTAATGAGTACATCTGCCTGAATAGAAAGGCCGGCAGATGCCGGCTTTTGTTTAACTTGCCCGATAAAATGGGGCTTGTGATTTGGGTAAAGAGGGCCGGTTACGAATCCGGTCAGCCAGTTTTTCTGCAATCATGATGGTGGTTGCATTCAGATTCCCAGTCATAATTACGGGCATGATAGACGCATCAACTACTCTTAAACCATTTATGCCGTGAACACGGCCCTGACCATCAACTACAGCCATATCATCTTCACCCATTTTACAGCTACAGGAGGGATGATAAGCTGTTTCTGCATGATTACGCACAAATTCATCCAGTTCAGCATCAGATTGTAAGTTTTTACCCGGGCTAATCTCCTCCCCACGATATGCATCTAATGCGGGCTGATGCATAATTTCTCGGGTGATACGGATTGCATCACGAAATTCTCGCCAGTCCTGCTCAGTACTCATGTAATTGAACAGGATACTCGGATGCTCAAATGGGTCTCTGGATTTAAGCTTGATCCGGCCCCGTGAAGGTGAACGCATAGAACCAACATGGGCCTGAAAGCCATGTTCTTTCACCGGATTAGAACCATTATAGTTAATGGCAACCGGCAAGAAATGATACTGGATATTGGGCCATGTAAATTCATCTGAACTGCGAATGAAACCACCTGCTTCAAACTGATTGCTGGCTCCAATACCTTTTCCTAAAAACAGCCACTCGACACCAATTGCCGGCTGATTATGCCACTTTAACGCAGGATAAAGTGAGACCGGTTTTTTGCATCTGTATTGCAGGTACATTTCCAGATGGTCCTGCAAGTTCTCGCCCACCCCAGGCAAGTCATGTACTACCGGTATATCCATTGACTTCAAAAAAGTACTTTGTCCGATGCCTGAGCGCTGTAAGATTTGCGGTGAAGCAATAGCTCCTGCACACAGTAACACTTCATTTCTAGCATATACCTGATGTAGTTGAGCAGTATTTGCACCTTGAATATATTCAACGCCAATAGCACGTTTGCCCTGAAATAAGATTTTGTTAGTCGTGGCATGAGTCAGGATCGTGAGGTTCGAACGGCCCTTCGCCATATCCAGGTAGCCACGCGCTGTACTGGAACGTCGGCCTTGCGGTGTTACAGTACGATCCATAGGGCCAAAACCTTCCTGCTGGTAGCCGTTCAAATCATCAGTACGTGGATAACCAGCCTGTACCCCTGCCTCAACCATAGCATGAAATAACTCATTATTGCCCTGTTTAGGGGTGGCTACAGAAACGGGACCCGAATCTCCATGATAATCATTGCCACCAATATCACGTGTCTCTGCTTTTTTATAGTAGGGCAGACAGTCAGCATAGCTCCAGTCTTCTAAACCTTTAAAGCTGGCCCACTGTTCCAGATCCATGGCATTACCCCGGATATAACACATGCCATTAATAAGTGAAGAGCCACCTAGACCTTTACCGCGGCCACATTCCATACGGCGGTTATTCATATGAGGCTCAGGGTCAGTCTGATAAGCCCAGTTGTAACGACGACCCTGCAAAGGATAAGCCAGAGCAGCCGGCATCTGGGTACGAAAATCCAGACGGTGATCCGGTCCACCTGCCTCTAGCAAAAGAACACTGGTCTGCGCATCTTCAGTTAAGCGTGCTGCCAGTACGTTACCTGCGGAGCCGGCACCGATAATGATGTAGTCATATTTTTTCTGCACAGTATCCTCTCCTGATCAGGCTTTGAAAATAGACTGAAATGGTTGCAGTTCTACCTGTACCGATTTGAGCTGGGTATAATTTTGCAGGGTCTGGATACCATTCTCACGGCCTACACCAGACTGTTTGTATCCTCCAACAGGCATTTGTGCAGGCGATTCTCCCCACGTATTGATCCAGCAGATTCCGGCTTCAAGTTGATGAATCATTCGATGTGCCTGTGCCAGATCTGAACTTACTACTCCCGCGGCAAGTCCGTAATGGGTATCGTTAGCGCGCTGAATGACTTCTTCTTCATTCTCATAATTCAAGATACTCATGACCGGCCCGAAAATTTCCTGCTGCACAACCTCCATCTCGTCATGACAGTCAGTAAAAATAGTGGGTGCAACGAAAGCACCTTTGGCCAGTTCATTTGCAGTAAGCCGATGCCCCCCAGTTAATACACGTGCACCCTGCTGCTTACCGCGCTCAATAAAGTCCAAGACTTTCTGCATATGAGGAAAACTGGCAAGCGGACCAAAATTGGTATCAGGTTTCAAGGGATCTCCTATCCGGATATATGGAATCCGCTCCAGAAGCTTTGTTTCAAAAGCTGACTGTAACTTTTTAGGAATAAATACCCGAGTACCGTTAGTACACACCTGACCTGAACTGAAAAAGTTTGCCATCATCGCGATATCGGCAGCCAGATTCAGATCGGCATTTTCACAAATAATCAGAGGTGATTTCCCACCCAGTTCCATCGTTACATCTTTTAAAGAAGAACCTGCTGCTGATGCCATAACTTTCTTGCCGGTTTCTACCCCACCGGTAAACGAGATTTTCTGAATATCAGGATGTTCCGTCAGATACTGCCCGATTTCTCCCGCACCAGTTACAACATTAAAGACACCGGCTGGCACGCCAGCCTCAGTATAAATTTCAGCCAGTTTCAGGGTCGTCAGTGGTGTAGTTTCACTGGCCTTAAATACCATTGCATTTCCGGCAGCTAAAGCTGGGGCAGATTTCCATAAGGCAATCTGAATTGGATAATTCCAAGCCCCAATCCCTGCTACCACCCCTAATGGTTCACGGCGGGTGTAGGCAAATGAACCCTCACGCAATGGAATCTGCTGCCCTTCAAGCATCGGTAAAATTCCAGCATAATATTCAAGTACATCAGCTCCAGTCACGATATCGACCGTTGAAGTTTCACTATATGCCTTGCCACTGTCGAGGCTCTCAAGCACTGCAAGCTCATCATTACGTTCACGTAAGATGCTGACTGCTCTTGCCAAAATACGTGAACGTTCAATCAAGCTCATAGCTGCCCAGATTTTCTGACCGTTTTGTGCAGAAACAACTGCCCGGTCAATATCATCTTTGGTACAGACTTGAACCTCTGCCAGAACTTCACCATTGGCCGGGTTAATGGTCTTAAAAACATCAGGAGAAGAACTGTCTGTAAATTGTCCGTGGATGTATGGACGTTGCAGATTGAACTTCGACATGAGAAATCTCCTTTTGTTGTGATTCTTAATATACAAGCTTGTGATCGATGTATTGCTCACAGATCCGGATGGTTTCATCGATCCTGAGCGGTGTCTGGCTTAATGCGCCGCGTAACCAAAAACCATCGATCAGTGCAGCAAGTCCGAGAGCTGCATCTTCGGCCTGTTTTTCATCCAGACACTTGCAAAATTCGTGTTTAAGGCTGGAATACAGCCATTGCTCATTGACTTGCTGTAATTCATGTAAATCCGGTTGATATAAGCTAACCGACCAAAAAGCCAGCCAGGTTTTCATGGCAGCCTGATTTATCTGTGAGGGCGAAAAATTGCCCCGCACAATGGCCATAAGCCGGGCTTTGGGAGAAGCTTCTGTCTGGCTTAATGCCTGTGCCACTGCAGTTTCCAGCTGCGCCAGCAAATACTGCATGGTGGCAAAAATAAGACCATGCTTGTCTTTAAAGTAATGACTGATAATACCGGTCGATACACCTGCTCTTTTGGCAATCTGGGAGATTGAAGCCTCAGCAAGGCCTAACTCGTTAATAGCTTCCAGTGTGGCATCAATCAGTTGTTGGCGACGAATCGGTTGCATTCCAACTTTAGGCATCGGTCTTATCTTCCAAAATACAGAACAAATGTGAACTGCTACATATTTTATCTTTATTTTTATTGAACGTTCAATTAAAAAAACCTATAGTTTTATAGCAAAGATGTACAGCACACTTTATTTTTGGACTCGTTGTAGCTTTAAAACCAAGCTATTTACTTAAAAAAACTGTTTAAAAAAGAATAAAGTGTACTGTAAATCCGAAATTTACATATTCTTTGGAATCTCGAGATTTATGGCGAATAAAACAGTCGGGCAGCCGAGGGACAGCCTGAACAAGGTGGTCTTTTACGTTTCTGCTTCACTCATTCTACTGTTCTCTACTATTACTATTTTATTTAATGAACAGGCAAATTATGTTATTACAGCTGTACTAAATTGGGTATCCAGTACATTTAGCTGGTATTACCTCCTCGCAGCTACCTTGTATATGGTCTTTGTTATTTTTATTGCCTGTTCACGTTATGGCAATATTAAACTTGGACCCAAGCATTCAAAGCCGGAATTCAGTCTGCTCAGCTGGTCAGCAATGCTGTTCTCTGCCGGAATCGGTATCGATCTGATGTTTTTTTCAGTGGCTGAACCACTGTCACACTATATTAATCCACCAGTAGGTACGGGCGAAACTTATGCAGCTGCGCGGCAGAGTATGGTCTGGACCATGTTTCACTATGGCTTGACTGGCTGGTGTATGTATGCCCTGATCGGTATGTCACTGGCGTATTTCAGCTATCGCTATAATTTGCCTTTAACCATTCGCTCTGCGCTTTATCCCATCTTTGGTAAAAGAATTAATGGTGCCTTGGGTCATACGGTCGATACGGCTGCGGTACTGGGAACAATTTTTGGTATAGCTACCACTTGTGGTATTGGTGTTGTACAGCTTAACTATGGCTTACACGTACTTCTTGGCCTGCCAGAGCATTTATGGGTCCAAACTCTGCTAATTTTAGTGGCTGTAATCATCTGTATTATCTCGGTCACCTCTGGTGTAAATAAAGGTTTGCGGATACTTTCCGAAGTCAATATTTATGTGTCAGTGGGTTTGCTTATTTTTATATTGCTGTTGGGTAATACACAGTTCCTGCTGAATGCCCTGATTCAAAATTTCGGCGATTATCTTAGCCAGTTTCCAAAACTTACTTTAGAGAGTTTTGCCTTTGAACAGCCAACAGAGTGGATGCAGAGCTGGACACTGTTTTTCTGGGCCTGGTGGGTGGCATGGTCTCCTTTTGTGGGTCTATTTCTGGCACGTATTTCCCGAGGGCGCACCATCCGTGAATTCGTCTGTGGCACCCTGATCATTCCTTTGCTGTTTACCATGACATGGCTATCCATCTTTGGTAACAGCGCCCTTCATAGTGTAATTTTTGAAGGCAATATTCAGCTTGCCGAGACAGTAATTGCCAACCCGGCCCATGGTTTTTATGATCTGCTGGCCCAGTATCCGGGCTTTCCATTTATTGCTTCAGTGGCCACTATTACTGGTCTCCTATTCTATGTGACTTCAGCCGATTCAGGGGCGCTGGTGCTGGGGAACTTTACAACGAAATTTACCCACATTGACCATGATTCACCCCGCTGGCTCAGCATTTTCTGGTCAGTTGCGATTGGCCTGCTTACGCTGGCAATGCTGATGGCAAACGGTATTACAGCCCTACAAAATGCCACTATTATTATGGGACTGCCCTTTAGCTTTGTAATTTTTCTGGTTATGGCCGGTTTATATAAATCATTACGTCTGGAAGATTTCCGGCAAGCCAGTACCAGTATGAACGCCGCTCCTGTGGTGGGCAATGTCGATATTTTTAACTGGAAAAAACGTCTGAACCGGGTTATGCACCATCCGGGAACTACCGAAACCAAGCGTATGCTGGATGAGGTCTGTTTGCCTGCCATGCAGGCTGTAGCAGATGAACTGATGAAACGGGGTGTTGAAGCCAGTGTAGAACAAAAACTGCTTGAAGATGAACTGCCGCTTTATCATCTGGATATTATTATTCATTTAGAACAGGAACAGAATTTTATTTATCAGATCTGGCCGATACGCTACATCACACCCAACTTTAGTGAACGTGGCAAACGTGGTAAACGCCACTATTACCGTCTGGAAAGCTATCTCTATGAAGGTTCCCAAGGAAATGACCTGGTTGGTTACAGTCGCGAACAGGTGATTAACGATATTCTGGATAAATATGAACGTCATATGATGTTCCTGCACATTAACCGGATTAGTCCGGGTACACGGCCACTTTTCCCAGATCCAGATGGTTAAACTCAATACGGATGACTCCAATGAACCCAGATGCAATCCATTCATTTGCCCTGTTCTTTTCACTGCTCAATCCTTTCCTGATGAGCATTTATATGCTGGGAATTATCCGCACCTCTGAGGCAAAAACGTTTAATACAGCGCTGATTACAGGCAGTCTGATCAGTTTCATGGTTTTTCTGCTTTTTGCCTGGGGTGGTGAAACGGTATTTAACCAGTACCTACATGTGCGTTTTGAATCTTTCCAGATTTTTGGTGGCCTGATCTTCTTAGTAATTGGCTATCGGTATGTTTTTGAAGGTGCAGAAACTATCGGCGTTATGCGTGGAGCACCCGAGCATTTGGCCGGCACAATTGCCATGCCCTTTATGATCGGGCCAGGGACCATCAGTGCAGCAGTCATTACCGGTATGAAAATGTCTATACTAGAGACAGCGGCAGTCATTGCATTTACCCTGTTACTTAGTTGTAGCCTGCTGATCCTGATGAAATATGCACATGATCATTTACAGAAACGCTCGACCCGTTATGTAGATATGTACACTGCAATTGTCGGACGGCTGGCTGCCTTACTCATTGGTACAATTGCAATTGATATGGTGATTACTGGTGTAGTAGGAATCTGGACAGACATGGTTTAAATACCAATTATTTTGGCAGGTAATTTTCAGCTAATTTACTGTGCCTTTTAATAGAAAAACCAGAATTTTTAATTGAGTGTATGGAAAGATACAGATCAGCTCTTATCGTTCTAAAAATGCTACGTTTCGTTATAGCTATACGGGTTTATCGCGCCACTAAAAACAATAAAATAGATAACAGATAGAACAGATATATAGAGGTGTCAAAATGAATGCTTATTTACACCGCAGTGAAAACCGGGGTCATGTGCAGGCAGGCTGGCTCGACACAAGATACAGCTTTTCCTTTGGTCAGTGGTATGATCCAAAATACATGGGTGTCAGTGCATTACGTGTTATCAATGACGACCGGATTGCGGCCCATAACGGCTTTGGTACGCATTCCCATGACAATATGGAAATTTTAACCTGTGTCCTGTCTGGAACTATTTCTCATCGCGACAGTATGGGTAATGAAGGCCAGATTCATGCCGGTGAATGGCAACTCATGAGTGCAGGCCACGGCGTTCAGCACAGTGAAATCAATAATCATGATGAGCCCGTACATCTGCTCCAGATCTGGATTCATCCTAATATCAAAAATGCTGAGCCAAATTATCAACAGATCAGTCTGGACCCGGGCAAATATCCGGACCAGTGGCATCTGATTGCCGGACCAGAAGCAAATGCACCAATGCACATACGCCAAGATGCAGAGGTTAAAACTGCTGTCTTGCAAAAAGATGCTTCTCTAGAGATTGCTGCAAAGCATAAGATCAACTATGTTCATGTAATTGAAGGCTGTGTGCAAATTGGTGAATATACCGTAAATGCCGGTGATGCTTTAGTTTTCGAAGCTGAAACTGAAGTTAAAGCCCTAGCAGACAGCCGCATGATCTGGTTTGATTTACCTTAACTTTTTAAAGTCATAATTAAAAAAAAAGGAAGGGCTTGCCCTTCCTTTTTTTTAAATATTACAAGTTCATAAACTTCTATCTATTTAAAAAATCAGTTTCAGACCAAGTCCGTACTGCCAGTCTTTTTCTGACGAGGTTTCTTGCTGCCAAACTGTAGCTTCACGCCCTTTCTCATAGGCATAAGCCACATCAATAAAAGGCATGACTCGCTTATTAATTTCATAACGGGTCTGCACACCCAGTTGCAAACTGGATAAACCTTTTTTACGCGCATACTTTGAATCATCACTTAACACCAGCTCTGACTCAACATAAGGTTGTAAAATCAGCTTTTGCGTTACTAGCAGATCACGCTCACTCTTCAAGTTAAAAGAGAGTTGCTGGTCTTTTCCAGCATACAGATAGGCATCTGTTTCAAAGAAATAGGGCGCCAGACCATGCAATCCAAGCATGGCGTCTAGCTGCTCCTGCTGTTCTGGTTGCCGCTCTGTGTAGCGGTAACGCACACCGGTCTGCACGTCCCAGAAGTCGGAAATAGCCCGGCTATACAAAGCGGCAATATCATAATCTGTCTGTTCTGACTCAGCCTTATGAATATGACCTTTTATAAACAGCCTGTTCTCATCTGTTCCGATTCGGCTTTCAAGTTCGGTTTTTAGTGTTCCCTGTCCATCCGGATTCCAGATCCAACGATGCTCAAGTTCAGTACGTTGAAAAATTTGTCCACCATGTTCACGTATATGGTTGGCATGAGCTTGTGCTTCTGAAGTTACCCTCATGGTTTTCTGCGTTGTAACAGATTGCTGCTGTAACTTGTCCTGATGGTCATGCAAAGTTTCAGCAAGGCTTATATTGCTTAAAAGCAAAATACCACTACCAATTAGCAGACGATTACATAACTTAGTGATGTGCATGCCCAGCTCCTTGTGACGAGTGACTTGCTGCTGGCGTATGAGTTGCTGATCCAACTTGGGCTACTACCAGTTTATTCATCATACCGGCACTCATGTGATAAAGCAGATGACAATGAATCGCCCATTCACCCAACTCATCGGCGGTGAGTAAAGCCGTGACGGTCTGGCCTGGCGGTACAATCACAGTGTGCTTATTCGGCATGTTTGCCAGCGGCTGACCATTTTCCAACTGCATAAACATGCCATGCAAATGCATCGGATGGGCCATCATGCTGTCATTGATAAATTTTAGCCGGATACGC
The DNA here is from genome assembly GCF_002434085.1 of Acinetobacter sp. UBA6571. Lineage (NCBI taxonomy): Bacteria > Pseudomonadati > Pseudomonadota > Gammaproteobacteria > Moraxellales > Moraxellaceae > Acinetobacter > Acinetobacter sp. UBA6571. The sequence goes on from NZ_DJJJ01000055.1 coordinate 124,861, forward strand.
TCACCATATTTCACCTGTAAAGGCTCAGCCTCAGTAAATTTCTTACCATTCATAGTCCAGACATAGCGCTCCATATTCCCCCCCAGACGGATGACCAGCTCCTGTTCAGGCTGACGCTGGTCAGATTGAGGATTTAAGGATTTTAAGTCTGCATAAGTGAGTGCTTTATGTCCTGCAGGGGTCGAGGCATTAGCCCAGCCATAGACCGGTGTAGTGGTACTTTGTGATAATCTTTGCTCCGTTATATCCGACATAGTCCGCTGTTCTGCTGCTTCCTGTTTTTTTGATGAAGTCATCATTTTGGAATGATCCATGGCAGCATGGTCTGTGCCCGGTACGGGCATTTGGGAATGTATCTCACCCTGAGCGTCGCTATTGCTCATATGTCCGGCATGCTGATTGGCCATATCATTATTATGGCCGCCATGTTGCATCCCCATATCAGCCATGGTCAGCAAGGCACGTGGTTTGGCATCAGGCTGCCGGGTTGCGGGCCGGGCAGAATCCGCCTGATCATGCAATGAGGCAAGTGCAAAGCCGGTACGATCAATTGATTCGGCCTCAATCTGGTAATGACTATCTTTGGGCTCGACAATTGCATCATAGGTTTCGGCTGTACCAATTCGGAACTCATCTACAGGTACTGGCTGAACTGGCTGCCCATCTGCACTCACTACATGCATTTTCAGGCCCGGGATTCGGATATCAAAAAAGGACATGGCTGAGGCATTGATAAAACGTAAGCGGACCTTCTCGCCTGATTTAAACAGACCTGTCCAGTTCTGCTTTGGTGTCTTGCCGTTAACCAGAAAAGTATAACCTGTGACATCCGATAAATCGGTTTTTAGCATGCGCATCCGGTTCCACATAGAACGGTCTTTCCAGGTAGCTGACCAACCTTCACGTTTTACCTGCTGCCAGATATCACCTAGGGTTTCACGCCGGTTCTGATAATATTCTGCTGATTTCTTCAGGTTATTTAGAATCTGGTCACTCTTGCTCTGGTGAAAGTCGGATAGCATCACTACGTAATCACGCTCTGCCTGTTCATGCTTGGCAGCAGGCCGGTGATCTTTGGGATAGACTACAAATGCCCCATATAGGCCATCCTGCTCCTGTCCCTTACTGTGTGCATGGTACCAATAAGTTCCATTCTGACGAATTTTGAAACGGTATTCAAAATGACCACCCGGTTTAATACCCTGAAATCCATTAAAGCTAGGTACACCATCCATTAAAGCCGGCAATAACAATCCATGCCAGTGTAAGGAAGAGTGGCAGAGTAAAACTTGAAGT
>NZ_DJJJ01000021.1:0-3514 GCF_002434085.1 Acinetobacter sp. UBA6571
AAAGGTATGGATCATGATATGCCGATGAATAGCGCTACTGTTAAGGCGGCTTCAGACAAGAATGATAATACCGTATTTGGATGGGCAAATGCTTCAACACCTGAAGGTAATAAAGCATTGCAATATAGTGATTTGCAATCGTTAGATCCTCAAAAAGACACTCGTGCAGCTGAACGTGAAATAGAGATCCGTCTTGGTGGAAACATGGAGCGTTATATTTGGACAATAAATGGTAAAAAATTTAATGAAGCCGACCCACTAGTGGTGAAGTATGGTGAACGTATTCGCTTAAAATTTGTCAATGACAGTATGATGGCTCACCCAATGCACTTACATGGCATGTTTATGCAGCTTGAGAATGGTCAGGATCCAAGCAATATGCCAAACAAACATACGGTAATTGTTCCACCTGGGAAAACGATAACCACTCTACTCACAGCTGATGAGTTAGGTGAGTGGGCTATTCATTGTCACCTGCTTTACCATATGAGTGCAGGAATGATGAATAAACTCATTGTAGCTCAAGTGGAAGATGGTAATTCTACAAAGACTGTTCCTCAGTCCCAAGTAAATGAGAAGGGAGTAAATCCACATGCACATCACTAATAATTTGTTTTCAAAAACAACTTTGATGATTGCGCTATTTGGATTATCAAATCTAACGTTCGCTAAAAATGAAACTCCTGTACAAGACAGTAATATTACAAAAAATATGAAAATTCTTTTACAGGAATCTGGAGGATTAAAGTATTCCCTTCAAGAGCGTTATCCAGAATATTATTCAATGGAAAATGCGGATATGGGGGATAAGAGTGTCCAGATTGCGCTTGAGAACTCTAACTCACCTCATGACAATCATCTTAAAGAACATGGTGGACAAATTTATCAAACGACAAAATTTGAAAATGAATGGATGGTTGATGAAGACGGTAAGGGCAACCTAGGAACAAAGTTTGAAACTTTAATTGGAACAGATGAAAATCGTCTATTTATTGAAGCCAATTCGGAAAAGTCAGAAAGTAATGATCCAAAATATGCTGTATCAGCACTTTATAGCCGTAACGTAGCCCCATTTTGGGATGTACAAGCTGGGGTAAGATATAGTGAAGATAAAAATAACAGCAGCAGCGATCGAGTGGATGGGGTTATTGGTATATTAGGTCTAGCTCCTTATTTCTTTGAAACACAAGCATATCTTTATGGCGGTGAGAATAATTTTTGGGGAGCAAGTTTTGAATTAGAACGTGATTTGCTTTTAACTCAGAAACTTATTACTCAACCTTATATCGAAGCAGATGTAATATTTAGCGATGATTCTAACTATGCTGCAAAATCAGGTTTATCAGAACTAAAAACTGGTATCAAAACCCGATATGAGATTACTAAGCGAATTAAACCTTTCATTGATGTTGCTTACCAATATGAAAAAGGACAGAAAGCCACTTCTATGCAAGAGGCAACAGAGTCTGAAAAGGGATGGAAATATGGTGCAGGCATCGAATTAGTTTTTTAAAATAGTATGATTTGGATTCATGAATGGTAGCTTCGGCTACTATTCATGAATTATTACTATTTATTTTCGAATCTGTAAAACTAAAAAAGCTTAATTTTTGGTCTATTTTTATGCAGTGGTTAAAAACATGCTTATCGCTGTTTTTATCGTTTGCTATTCTTTTAGTAGGATCGGCTGCTACTACTTCATCTGTACATCATCGGTGTTTAATGCCATCTGAATAGATGCATGTGGCATAGCCGTCTTCATCGATTTGAATCCTAAAGTGGCCCTAATGATCCGCTTTAGCTTGCCATGATTACATTCGATCACGTTATTTTTATACTTAACCTGCCTGTGCTCAAGATCTGGTGGACATTTTCTTTCCCATTTTAACCGTGACAAAGCACCTCCATATGTGTGCTTTATCTGTATCTATCACTTGTGGGGCCTTCCTTTGCCAGAAGATGCGGATACTGAGCATCCAAAAGTAAAAGAACTGCATGAGCTTCTTGCATAGTCTGAAGGTATGGTCTGGTGTTCACCTGAACGTCATGGTTCTATGAGTTCCATTTTTAAATCACAAATAGACTGGATTCCACTTGCAGGAGGAGCAATCGGCACTGTTGCAAATAACCACGAATGGTAAGCTGAAGACTGTTTTAGCTAAAGGTGCAGCATATGAATCCTTTCCATGGTCGGCATTTTCAGGGCGAAATCATTCTTTGGGCTGTGCGCTGGTATTGTAAATATGGCATTAGCTATCGTGAACTGCAGGAAATGCTGGCCGAACGGGGTGTGAATGTTGATCACACGACTATTTACCGTTGGGTTCAACGTTATGCTCCTGAAATAGAAAAACGTTTACGCTGGTATTGGCGTAATCCTACAGATCGACATTTATGGCATCTGGATGAAACTTACGTAAAAGTGAATGGCAAATGGGCATATCTATACCGTGCAGTTGACCAACGTGGCCATACTCTTGATTTCTATCTTTCTGCTAGACGAAATACCCATTCAGCTTATTGTTTTCTTGGTAAAATTTTGAATCATGTCAAAAAATGGCAGATTCCACGAGTCATAAACACTGATAAGGCTCATACCTATGACCGTGCTTTGTCGCGACTAAAACAGGAAGGAAAGTGTCCTGAAGACCTGGACCATCGACAGATTAAATACAAGAATAACGTGATTGAATGTGATCATGGCAAGCTCAAACGGATCATCAAGGCTACGTTGGGATTCAAGTCTATGAAAACGGCTTATGCCACAATTAAAGGAATTGAGGTTATGCGTGCTCTACGCAAAGGACAAGCTTCATTATTTTATAACGGTAATATTCTAGGAGAAGTTTGGCTAGTAAATAGAGTTTTCGGTCTCTAAGCTTTTTTGAAGGGAAAATCATCGACTCAGATCCCTATTGCAACAGTGCCGTTGTTAGTGGTTTGACCCACTAACAACTAACACGTTGGCTATTCATTGAGTAAATCCTAAACTCAACTAATTCTTTTATTTATCAGACAACCATTTTTCGACATTCGACGGCACATTCACGGCAAGCATCAGCACATTGCTGGCAGTGTTGATGCTCATGTTGGCTACATTCATCTGCACAGTATTCACAAGCCTTGGCACAAAGCTCACAAATTTCTTTCATAAAAGGAGATTCTTTTTGCTGCATACGAGCACAGAGCTGACAAATATCTGCACAATCTAGACAACGCTGAATACATTCTCGCATCATCTCCAGATTTTCTTCTTTTAGACAGGCATTTGCACAACTGGCACAGGTAAGGGAACAGCTCATACATGCCTTTGCGCAATCTGAAAATTGGATATCGTTCATCATACTTACCTAAAGTCACTTGATTTAGGAATAAGCTAATCAAAAAAAAAGATATACACTAGGACGATTAGGTAAGGGAAAGTAAAATAGTCATAGATTTTGTTAAATGGTTTTAGATGCTGGCTTTGAGTGATTTAGCTGCTCATGTATTCAGGCACTGTTGCAAATAGGCT
>NZ_DJJJ01000042.1:0-16921 GCF_002434085.1 Acinetobacter sp. UBA6571
GCAGCAGCAATCCAAAATTTCTCAATTTCAGGCGACCCGGCAGCATGTTCAGCAGGAATATACGAATATATATGCCCAAGTTCAACACTGGCTCAATGATCATCCTGACTATTCCCCTGAACTGATTGAGTTTTTAGTATTACAAGATGCGACAGAAGAACAGCGAATACGTCAACTGATTCAGGCGAACGATCGGGGTCTATCTGAGGCAAAAACTGCCTTAAATACCCTACAGGAACAGTTTGAACAGCATCTTGCTACCAAACCGGCCCATGAGTTTGAACAGTTACAGAATTTGCTTGAAAATCTGGAAATACAGCTAGAACATACTTATCAGGAACGTGATCAGCTAAGAACAAAACTGGAAATCCAGCAGCATAATTTGCATAAGCAGCAACAGTTTCAAAAACAGATTGTGCAGGTACAGCAGGAAGAATACCGTTGGAGCCGTATTTCGGAGCTGATTGGCAGTGCAGACGGTGCACGCTTTAAAAAACTTGCTCAGGAACATCACTTGGATATTCTGGTCGAATATGCCAACCAGCAGCTTCAACCATTAGCACCACGCTACCAGTTGCAACGAATTGAAGACAGTCTGGGACTGGCTATTATTGATCACCACATGAACGGCGAAGTCCGGCCGGTCCTGTCACTCTCTGGCGGAGAAACCTTTTTGGTTTCACTCGCATTGGCACTGGCAATCGCCAACATGGCTTCAGGTTCCATGAAAATCGAATCTTTATTTATTGATGAGGGTTTCGGTACGCTAGACCCGGCATCTCTACATGTAGTCATGGATGCACTGGACCGTTTACAGGGTCAAGGTCGTAAAGTAACCTTAATTTCACACGTACAGGAAATGCATGAGCGTATTCCTATCCAGATTCAGGTGAAAGCGGTTGGCTCTGGCGCCAGTCGGATTCAAATTGTTGGTTAATATAAGGCAGCTTCATTTTAAACTGCCGGCAGATTTGAAAATAGTTGTTTCGGTGCTGATTATACTTTATCTGAATAATCCCGGGTGCCAAATAGCGCTGTTCCAATCCGCACCATGGTAGAGCCGGCTACCACTGCAGCTTCAAGGTCAGCTGACATTCCCATACTCAAGGTATCCCAAACTTGCGGATGGGCATGAAATGTGCGCACCTGGTTAAATAGTTGCCGGGTATGTTCAAATGCATCAGTATGGCCTGGTGCCGGTATAACCATTAGGCCACGCAGGCATAAGTTTGGAAGCTGACTGATCATCTTGACCAGCTCTGCAACCTGTTCAGGTGTACAGCCATCTTTGCTTTCTTGCCCATCAATATTAACCTGAATGCAAATATTTAAAGCAGCTCGCTGTTCAGGTCGCTGAGCAGACAGCCGCTCTGCAATAATAAGACGGTCTACCCCATGTACCCAGTCAAAATTTTCAGCCAGCAGTTTAGTTTTATTGCGCTGCACGTGTCCGATAAAATGCCATTCAATATCATTTAAATCTTGCAGGCTGTGTATTTTTTCGAGTGCTTCCTGTAGATAGTTTTCACCAAAACTGCGTTGCCCAGCCTGATACATTTCACGTAAGACGCCAGCAGAATGTGTTTTGGAAACTGCCAGTAATTGTACTGCTTCATCTGCACGTCCTGCTTTGTGGCTTGCTTCTCGAATCTGTGCCAGAACCTGATCACGGGCATCTTGAAGTTTATTCATTGACTGAGTTCTCATTTTGCCAAGTTTTTTTAAATTCCCTGTATTCAACTGTTGGTTCAGCTGAGGGAAAGCCGTATTATTCTACAAAATAATCAAGAATTCTTTTACGGTGGCGGGGACATTATGGATATTACAGAACTTTTGGCATTCTCGGTTAAAAATGGTGCCTCAGACTTACATCTTTCAGCAGGAATGCCGCCGATGATCCGGGTCGATGGAGAAGTCCGCCGTATAAATCTGCCGGCACTTGAGCATAAGGATGTACACCGTCTGGTCTATGACATTATGAATGACAAGCAGCGCCGTGACTATGAAGAACTGCTGGAAACCGATTTTTCTTTTGAAGTTCCCGGTGTCGCCCGTTTCCGTGTGAATGCATTTAATCAGAACCGTGGAGCTGGTGCAGTCTTCCGGACCATTCCATCGAAAGTACTGACTATGGAAGATCTAGGCATGGGCCAAATCTTCCGTGATATCTGTGACTACCCACGTGGTATTGTTCTGGTTACTGGCCCGACAGGTTCGGGTAAGTCAAACACGCTGGCAGCAATGCTCGATTATATTAATGAAAACCGTTATGACCATATTTTAACAGTAGAAGATCCGATTGAATTCGTACATCAGTCTAAAAAATGCCTGATTAACCAGCGTGAAGTCCACCGTGACACACATGGCTTTAATGAAGCCCTGCGCTCAGCCTTACGTGAAGATCCGGATATTATCCTGGTAGGTGAGATGCGTGATCTTGAAACTATCCGTCTGGCACTGACTGCGGCAGAAACTGGTCACCTGGTATTTGGTACCCTGCATACCACATCAGCTGCAAAAACAATTGACCGTGTAATTGACGTATTTCCTTCTGAAGAAAAAGATATGGTTCGTGCCATGCTATCTGAGTCACTTCAGGCTGTGATTTCACAAACACTCCTCAAGAAAAATGGTGGTGGTCGTGTAGCCGCCCATGAAATCATGATCGGAATACCGGCCATCCGTAACCTGATACGTGAGAATAAAGTTGCTCAAATGTATTCTGCTATTCAGACCGGCGCCAACCATGGTATGACTACCCTTGACCAAAGCCTGAAAACTTTAGTCTCTAAAGGCGTCATCAGCCCGCAAACTGCCCGTATGGCAGCAAAACAGCCCGAAGCTTTTATGTAATTTGCAATGTAATTAAGTGAGATAGCACATGGACTTTAATGACTTGCTTAACCTGATGATGGAACAAAAAGCATCGGATCTGTTTATTACTGCCGATGTTGAACCGTCAATGAAGATTAATGGCCAGATTGTTCCGGTTTCAAAAAACAAACTGACTGGTGAGATTGTCGGACAGCTAATTCATGCAATTATGACCGATAAACAGCGGCAGGAATTTGCAGATACACGTGAATGCAACTTTGCTATCACTAACCGGGAAAAAACAGCCCGTTTTCGGGTCAGCGCCTTTCAGCAGCGTGATTTACCCGGCATGATTTTACGCCGGATTGAAACACAGATTCCAACAATGGATGACCTGAAACTGCCACAGGTGTTAAAAGAACTGGCTATGACCAAGCGCGGCATTATTATTTTCGTGGGTGCCACCGGTACAGGTAAGTCAACCTCGCTTGCTTCAATGATTGGTTATCGGAACCATAATTCCAAAGGTCACATTATTACCATTGAAGATCCGATTGAATTTGTTCATGAACATGCCGGCTGTATTATTACTCAGCGTGAAGTAGGTATTGATACAGCATCCTTTGAAATTGCGCTAAAAAATACGCTGCGACAAGCACCTGATGTTATTTTAATCGGGGAAATTCGTTCACGGGAAACAATGGATTATGCGATTGCATTTGCAGAGACTGGTCACCTGGTCCTGGCAACTTTACATGCCAATAATGCCAATCAGGCACTAGATCGTATTGTCCATTTCTTTGAGGCAGACCGGCATAGCCAGCTGTATATGGATTTATCACTGAACTTAAAAGCGGTAATTGCCCAGCAGTTGATTCCTACTCTAGATGGTAATGGCCGGCGTGCTGCAATTGAAGTCCTGATCAATACCCCTCTGCTTGCAGATTACATCCGTAAAGGCGAAGTACATGAAATCAAGGACCTGATGAAGCGTTCACGTGAATTGGGTATGCAGACGTTTGACCAGGCACTATATGATTTGTATAAGGCCGGTCAGATTAGTTACAAAGATGCCCTTAAACATGCCGATGCTCCAAATGATTTACGTCTGCAAATCAAACTGTCCGAAGAAGGGGCCAGTCAGTTAATGGCTGCAGGACGTAATATTACTTTTGATGGTCAATAAACGATAACGACAATAAAAAAGGGCCATTCCATGGCCCTTTTAATATGTTGTATTTATGTAGATTTTATTTCTTGCGAAAAGCATCTTGGCATTCAGTATCGCCACAGTAACCATATAAATTGAGCGAGTGACCTGTCAAATGAAAATTATATTGCTCAGCAACCTTATGCTGCTCCTGTTCAATAATATCATTTGTAAATTCAACCACTTTATTACAGTTTAGGCAGACCAGATGGTCATGATGATCTTCCTGCATAATTTCAAAAACTGAATGGCTATTTTCAAAATTGTGACGCTGGATAATACCGGCTGTTTCAAACTGGGTTAACACACGATAAACGGTTGCTAAACCTACATCTTCACCCTGTTCGAGTAAAGTTTTATAAATATCTTCCGCACTCAAATGATGTTGTTTTGAATTTTCTAATAATTCCAATATTTTGATTCGTGGAAGGGTAACTTTAAGTCCAGCTTTGCGTAAATCTTGATTTGAAATAGCCATGAAAAAAGGTCTCTCAACAAATTTTAAGTTGGAATATGCAACAGAGTTTAGATGCAGTATGATTTATCCTTGGATCAAATGCATCATAATTAATTGGGATAGTGTAGCAAAATGCAAAAACTTATGCTGACGTTAGTCGTCACTTCACTGCTTGTCGGCTGTTCAACCTTGGGCGTTTATAAAGTTGATATCCCTCAGGGAACGCCATTAACTCCGGCACAAGCTTCAAAAGTCCAGGTGGGTATGTCTCATCAGCAAGTACGTTTTCTGCTTGGAAGCCCAACCGTAACTGATCCATTGAATCCATTACGCTGGGATTACATTTACAACTATATCCCAGGAACCTATGCCAAGAAAGCCAAGATTCCAGCGGCACATGGCCAGCATTTAAAGATTTACTTTAATGAAACAGGCATTGTTACCAAAATTGAAGGGCTGGAAACTATTCCAGAATCCCAACCTGGTCTGCCAGCTTCCAGAGAAGCGATTTTAAATGCGCCCCCACTATAGACGCTTTAAAATAAAAAGAAACCCCTCGATGAGGGGTTTTTCATATCATTTCAATTGTCTGAGACGATTACTTTTGGCATAACGTCCTACCGGATTTTTTTCTGCCCGTTTACGGCGAGTCTCTTTCGGATTTATGGTTAAAGGCCGATAGATTTCTACCCGGTCTCCTGCCTGTAGTGGCTGACTCATCGCAGTCACTTTTATGCCAAAAATTCCGGTCTGTAGCACTTCAGGTAAATCAATCTTATTCCGTATACCACTTTGCTCTATTGCATCCCGAACGGTCATTCCTTCAGTAAACTCAACAGCAATCAGAAACTGTACTTCAGGATGGGCATAAGCGACCCAGACTTGCTGATGCTTCACCATTATATAAACTGCCTGATAATCGCAACCATAGCTAATAAAATAGATAACGGTAAAACAATACGCACTGCAATACGCCACAAGTTGTAAAACAGCTCATTACTAAAGTTCATAGATTTGCGTAAATGGCTAATCTTCATGATCCAGCCAGCAAAAATGGCATAGATCAGGCAAATTATAAGACCCCATAACATTAATACCAGATTTAGCGCTGAATAAATTTCTGGAATTGCCCAAACCAATAAAGCAATTAGTAAAATCGCCCATTGTAGAACAATCGCAACTTGACGTTGTAATAACTGCTCACGGGCAAATTGAATAAACAATGCCGCTGCTGCTAGTGCAGTAATTACCAATGCAATAACAGGAAGCTCACCATTGGCAACAAAGAACCCAAAAGCAATTAAAGCGACTAGCTGTGCAAACCAGATCGGTAGAACCGTACCCGTTACTGCATTTTGTGTTTGTACCCGGGGCAAACTACTTTGCCAGTATAAGCCCAATCCCAGACCACTGGCCACAAGCGCAAGTACTGTTGCACTTCCCCACTCGCTAAACTCGACTGATGTCCATTGCCAGCTTGCAGCCGGCGTACCTAGGGTGTTTGCAGTAATTAGTGAAACAATAACGCCTAAAGCTGTCACAGGAACAAGGAACTGGCGTGGAATAAAAGAGCCAATTAATGCAACTACTGCCATTGCTAGAAAAACAAGATGTGGAGCAAAGTCCGGAATCATTTGCAGCTGAATCAGCTGAGCAGCATTAAATAATACGGCACCAGCCAAGAATGGAATAAAGATAACTGCAAGCCAGCCTACCAGACGCCAGCGTGCTGAGGCATCTGCATCGCGGGTCAGCCCAGATAAAGCATTTAATGCGGTAGTTTTGGAACGTTTAGCGAGTGCAATTTCCAGATAAGTAATCGGTAAGGCTAAAAATAGCATCGTTCCTAACCAGAGCAACCAAAAATCAAACTGTCGCTCGAACTGAATCCCCACCACAGGGGCAAGCGTCGCAATAATAATAAAGGTTAAACAAAATGCCATCAGCGGCGATAACCATCGTGACATAGAATTGTCCTGCATGATGCGTTCCTTGAATGAGTCTGCCGATATTTTGCCTTTCTCATGAACGAAAATCAAAGACTCAAATAAAAAATGCAAACCACCCCGAAAGATGATTTGCAGCGCTAATTTTTTATTTACTTATTCCTTGTTATTCTTATGTCAGTTTTCTTATGAAAAGAAACGAGCAAACCAATTTTTTCCCTTTTTCTTTTCTTTCTCTTTCAGGATGCCCATCATATTTTCTTTTACAGCGCCAACATAATCAGCATCATCATGCTGAATATGGTTAATTAACCATTTTGAAAGGATTTCATGTAACTCATGTTCAATAGACGCCCCTTGTTCAAACTGTTGACGGTAAAGTTCAATCTTTTTAATAAACAGATCGTGTACACGTTTATGAGGTACACGATATTTATAACCGGCTTCTTCTTGCAAGCTCTCTTCAAAAGTAAAATGTGACTGGGTGTAATCAATAATATCATCAAGAATCTGTTTCGTATGATGACGATCTGTATTCTGGTCAATCTGGTTAATATAATCCAGAATCCGCTTGTGTTGATCGTCAATTACATCAATACCAGTATTATACTCTGGACTCCATTTCATTTTCATTACGTCCGCCCCAGCTATAATCAATTAAGTACTGAGAGAATCATATCGGTAAAAAAACAAAATAAAAATGAAGTAATTTAGTTGGTTTTAATATAATTTCCATATTTATTATTCAAACTATTATTTTTGATATAAAAAATATTTTAACCAGACCAAAAGAGTAAGTTATTTTTTAACCAATTTATATTATATTTAATTTTTAATACTTTATTAATACAAGCTTTTCTATATTTTATATATTAAGGGCCATATAATAAATCTATTATTTTATAGTAACTTATATTTTAATATTGATCAGCTTTAGTGACTCGCTTTAATTCAGGATTTTTAGCTTCCCGAATGAGTCGTTCAATATGCGTAAAGGCATATTTAATCGGTTTTCCATGCTGAAATAAAATCATTTCCCCTGGTTGATATGCAGTCCAGATCTCATTATGAGTCAAAGGTTCTGTAGTAATAACTGCAACCCGGTCTTCTGGTGTAGTCACATGACTAAAATCGACTTCAACATCTAAATCGATTAATTGTGCAGGCTGAAACGGATATTCACGTACCAGCCAGTGCAGCTTGGTGGTGGCATAGCTAAATAATGCCTGGCCATTTGAAAGGCAATAATTGAACGTACCGTACTCTGCAATTTTAGGTGCAACGTCCTCTAGTACAGCAAAGATCTCTTCTATTGCAGGCTCATTATAGCCAAAATGCTCAACCAGCTGATCAAGCAAATAACAGAATGCATATTCACTGTCAGTATTTCCTACCGGCGTAAAGCGGCCAGTCAATGGAGGATTAAACTCATGCAAGTCACCATTATGGGCAAAAATCCAGTGGCGCCCCCATAATTCACGTATAAATGGATGTGAATTTTCTAAAGTAATTTTACCCTGTGTTGCTTTACGGATATGGGCAATTACATTTCGAGATTTGATAGGATAATTACGGATAAGCTCAGCAATCGGCGATTCTACTGCCGACTGGTTATCTACAAATAGCCGGCAGGCCTTATCTTCAAAAAAAGCGATACCAAAACCGTCTGAATGGTCAGAAGTTACTCCAGCCCGCTGTGAAAAGCCGCGAAAAGAAAACGTTATATCTGTCGGAGTTGCACAATTCATTCCCAAAAGCTGACACATAATCTTTAATCAGGGTCTTAATAAAATCTTGAAGTTATTGTGCATGAGTCATCTTAAACTTGTAAATCTTAATCTTGGTGTATGTCTGTTTTATTTTTTGCAAACAGAAAAAAGTCACCGAAGTGACTTTTTAAACTGTCCAGTTATGACCTGCTTGCACCAAAATGGGCACGGTTAGTAATCAAAGTTCCAACTCCATGATCAGTAAAGACTTCCAGTAGGGTTGCATGAGGTACGCGACCATCAACAATGTGGGCACTAACTACCCCTGCCTTGACTGCATCAAGTGCACAGCCAACTTTAGGAATCATGCCACCATAGATCACGCCTGTTTCAATCAGATGATCAACTTCCTGTGTGGTAAGGCCTGTTAGCAATTTTTTATTTTCATCCAGTACACCGGCAATATTGGTTAACAGTACCAGTTTTTCAGCACCTAGAGCTTCAGCCACCTTCCCTGCAACCAGATCAGCATTGATATTGTAAGTATTACCTTCCTCATCTACACCCAGTGGTGCAATCACCGGAATAAAGTCACTCTGGGTAAACATTTCGATGACATCGGTTTTTACTTCAACGACTTCCCCTACCAGTCCCAGATCAATCTGGTGAATGCTGCCATCTTCTGCCTGTTTTTCCATCAGAAGTTTGCGGGCTTTAAGCAAATTACCGTCTTTGCCGGTCAAACCAATTGCACGGCCACCATGCTGGTTAATCAGATTGACAATAGATTTGTTAACACTGCCACCTAACACCATCTCGACTACTTCCATAGTCGCAGGATCTGTTACACGCATCCCATCTATACGCTCAGACTCGCGGCCTAACTGTTTTAGAAATGAATCGACCTGCGGGCCTCCACCATGTACGACGACCGGGTTTAAACCGACTGTTTTTAACAGAACAATGTCACGGGCAAAGGAGCTTTCCAGTGCCGGATCAGTCATGGCATTACCACCATATTTTACCACCAGCGTTTTACCGGCAAAATGTTGAATATACGGCAACGCTTCGGTCAGAATTTCAGCCTTGTTGATGCCAGCACTAGTTTGCTGATGTGGCATTCACCTCTCCTTATTGAGCATCTAGGATATCTTGTGCAATTTCAGGATATCGTTCACTTAACATTGAAACAAATTTATATCGTATTTTATCCAGCGTCAGGCGGTCGTCCGCATCAAAACGTACGGTAAAGTACTCGCCAGTATTGGAAGCTCGAATAATGCCAAAACCATCTTTAAAATCAAGGCGTATTCCATCAATCTTACTCAGTTGGGCACCAAAACGGTGACTCAGGATTTCGATATCCTCTAATACGGTTTTAGGATTGGTTTGATGTGTACTGATATAAGTATCTTCGGTACAGCAGCGCTCAGGATAGACCGCCAACAGCTCTGATAACTTTTTATCTGGGAAATGTCCCATATATTCAATGACACGTAACGCTGCATATAAACCATCATCATAGCCAAAACCACGACCATCATTAAATACATAGTGGCCAGCGTACTCTCCACCAAAAACAGCATAGCCCCCAGATTGTGATAAATATTTTCTGAGAAAGCTGCTTCCTGTACGGATCATATGCGGATGTCCACCCAAGTTTCGAACCGTATTACGGACCATGCTGGAACATTTAACATCGAATACCACTGCGTGACCGGGATGGTTTTCCAGACACATCTGGCTAAATAAAGAAAGCAGACGATCTGCAGTAATAATATTTGCCTGTTCATCGACCAGTACTACCCGGTCCCCATCACCGTCCAGTGCGATACCAATATGGGCCTGCTGTTCAATCATATTTGCCTGTAACTGTTTTAAATGAACAGCTTGAGATGGGTCCGGGGCATGATCTGGAAAATTACCATCAGGCTTACAGCGCAAAGCGATCACTTCACAGCCGAGTTTCTTCAAAATGGTTTCTGCACACTCTCCTGCTGAACCATTCAACGCATCAAGTACCACCTTGAGCGGTTGTTTTAAGTGAATATCTTTTAAAATTGCCTGCTGGTAAAGGCTACAGAACTCGGCCTTATGCTGATGTGGCAAGGTTAAAATAGAATCAAATATAGGAGGCTGATAATAATTTTCTGCTGTACTTGCGATGGTTTGGATCATATCTGGACACGGCGGTTCACCCTGAATAATCCATTTAATTCCGTTATCGGTTTTTGGATTATGGCTAGCGGTCACCATTATACCGTTTCCACTATAGTTGCGCGCTAAATAGTACATTTGCGGACTGGAACAGCAACCAATTTCAGTAACGCTCAGCCCCTCTTCACCACATACTTGAGTCAGAATTTGTGCATAGAAAGGACTACTTAATCGCGCATCATAACCAATCACCAGTTCAGACTGGCCAGCCTCTTTGAATTGTTTTGCCAAGGCGTGTGCAGTTGCCCGGACCACAGCCGGGGTAAAACAAGCAAGTTTTCCACGGATATCATATGCGCGAAAAATAGCTTTTGGAAAAGGAGAATGATTTAATTCCATACTATATTCTTTTATTCAAGGCGCCTACCTTGGAAATAAAAACTAAAAATTCAGAATAAAAAAGTAGGCGGGTTATTATCAGAATGCATAAGGTATACCTAAAAAAAGAATATTTTTTAATATAGATTCAGTAATGTTTCAACAAGAAATGTTAAGAAATTGTTTTTAAAAGTTTTATTAGCTTATAAACAGACTATTCTCTGTTTATAAGCTGTTATTTTACTTCTGCCCGGTATGGCCAAAACCGCCAGTTCCCCGCTCGGATACAGTAAATTCATTCACTTGTTCAAATTGTGTCTGGACTACAGGAACCAGTACATATTGAGCTAGGCGCTCACCAGGTTCCAGTGTAAAAACTGTCTGACTACGGTTCCAGACAGATACCATAAGCTCGCCCTGATAGTCTGAGTCAATCAGGCCCACCAGATTACCAAGTACAATCCCATGCTTATGACCCAGTCCAGAACGTGGCAAAATTAGACCCGCAAAATTTGGGTCTTCAATATAAATCGCCATTCCAGTTTTAACCAGAATAGTCTCACCAGGTTTAATTTGCACCTCCTCATCCAGACAGGCACGTAAATCCAATCCGGCAGAACCAGAGGTCGCATAAGTTGGCAAAGGCCATTCATTACCCAGACGCGTGTCGAGTACTTTAATTTGAACTTTCATAAGTATTCCTATTTCTATGTCGAGTACAGACCGGCTGACTTAACGTTTCAATAAAGCTTTGAGATTCTGTAAATATTGCTGTGCCTGTTCTTTCGGGTCTACATTAGCAACCAGTTTTTTCTTGCGGCCTAGCCATTCAACTTCATCTTGAGGCAACTCATCCAGAAGGCGGCTTGGCGTCATCTGTTTCATTTGTCCCCCATTCTTGCGCTGCTCTGCCAGAGTTAGAGTTAGAGCCTGACGGGCACGGGTAATACCCACATACATCAGGCGACGCTCTTCCTCAATAGTTTCACTGGCAATCGAATTTTTATGGGGCAATAATTCTTCTTCTAGTCCAATCATGTAAACATACGGAAATTCCAGCCCTTTAGCAGCGTGAAGAGTTAGCAAGTTTACTTTATCAATATCTTCCTCTTCCTGTTGCTGCTCCAGCATATCGAGCAGAACCATTTTACGAATGACACTCTCAATATTTTTATCATCTACATCTTCTGCACGGTTAATCAGACTTTGAATACTACTGTAGAGACTTTCAATATTATCTAACTTGCTCTTTTCCTGAGCAGGTGTAGCTGCCTGTTCCCGGATATAGTCGATATAACCTGCTTCATTCATCATCTGGCGAATTTTAGGAACCGGTTCGTCATCATCCAGCAATTCACGGGTAAAATTTCCAATAAAGTCAGCAAACTCGTGCAACTGTGTTACAGCTTTTTTAGGAATAACCATCGTGAGCCGCTGATCTCCGGCTGCAGATAATAAAGACAGATGGTTATCTTGTGCAAATAGTCCAAGTTTTTCTAAGGTTACCGGTCCAATTGCACGCTTGGGTGTATTAATAATACGCAAGAAGGCACTATCATCTTCTGGATTAATAATAAGGCGCAGATAACTCATGACGTCCTTGATCTCTGCACGGGCAAAGAAAGACTGGCCACCCGACAGTTTATAGGGAATTTGCATCTGGCGAAGCTGGGTTTCTAAAACGCGTGCCTGAAAGTTACCACGGTACAGTACTGCATAATCTTTCCAGCTGCGGGCATTCATCAGTTTATGCGTTAAAATATCCTTTACAACACGTTCTGCCTCATCATCGTCATTACGGCAGGTAATGACCCGGATCACATCGCCGTGGCCTTTATCACTCCAGAGCTGTTTATCAAAGATATGAGGATTATTGGCAATTACCGCATTGGCAGATTTCAGGATACGGCTGGTCGAACGATAATTCTGCTCAAGCTTGATTACTTTTAGGTTAGGAAAATCCTGCTGTAATAATGCCATGTTTTCAGGTTTAGCCCCTCGCCAGGCGTAAATTGACTGGTCATCATCACCTACAGCTGTAAACTGGCCCATCACGCCTACCAGCAGCTTAACCAGAATATACTGTGCGGTGTTGGTATCTTGATATTCATCGACCAACAGATAACGTACCCGATTTTGCCATTTATCACGTACTTCCGCATTTTCCTGCAACAAGCGGGTCGGCATCACAATTAAGTCATCAAAATCAACAGCATTGTAGGCACGAAGGTTGCGCTCATATAACTGGTAGAGATGTGCCATCTGTACATCTTCTGGAGTTTCACAAGTACTATGTGCCTGTTCCGGTAAAATCAGATCATTTTTCCAGTCAGAGATTTTTTTCATTGCCTTCGCAATGAGTTCTTTACTTTCTGCACCCGATAGATTGTCACGATGCATCAGATCCATCAGTATGCGTTTACAATCATCTGCATCTAAAATAGAAAAGTTGTTTTTAAGAGGCGTATTTTTCAGCTCAAGGCGCAACATGTTTAAGCCAAAAGTGTGAAAGGTCGAAACTGAAAGTCCTTTAATTTCCTCACGTGACAACAATTTACCGACACGCCCTTTCATTTCTCGTGCAGCTTTGTTAGTAAAGGTCATTGCTGTAATCCGGTGCGCCGGTATTCGGCACTGCTGGATTAAATAAGCAATTTTACGGGTAATTACCGAAGTTTTACCTGAACCTGCCCCTGCAAGTACTAACAAGGGTCCTTGAGTGTATTTCATAGCTTCAAGTTGCTTGTTATTTAACTGACTTGCCGACGACATAATACTACCTCTCCTGAACCGAGCATGATTATAGACAGGTCTGTTTCAGATGCCTAATGTTAATTGGGTAACAAATAGCCATAAAAAAACCACCCGAAGGTGGTTTTTATACAACTTCAATTAAATTATTGGGTTGCATAAATACTAATTTCTACACGGCGGTTTTGTTCACGGCCTTCAGCAGTTGCATTTGATGCAATCGGGTTAGAAGCACCTAGACCCTGAGCATTAATACGGGTACGTGGAACGCCCTGGCCAGCCAGATAGTTGGCTACAGCCTGAGCACGCGCCTGAGATAGCGGGATATTGATTGAATCATTACCAGTGCTGTCAGTATAACCAGTTACCAAAATGGCACTCTTGTTATCTTCTGTCAGGGTTTGAGCTACTTTATTAAGCGTTGTATAGAAGTTTGGCTTGATCGTAGACTTGTTGGTATCAAATGTAATGTTGCCTGGCATAATCAGACCAACAGAACCATCCGGGTTACGGTTAACTTCTACCCCAGTACCTGCCATTTGTTGACGAAGTTTTTTCTCTTTATTGTCAAGATACACGCCTGTAGCTGCACCGACCACCGCACCAATTGCTGCTGCACGGTTATTCTGTGCACTTGAATTTGCATTTGACTTAGAAATACCATAACCCGCAAGTGCACCCAGACCGGTACCAATTGCTGCTTTATCATATTCCATGTTTTGGCAACCCGAAAGTGCCATTGCCCCTACCACAGTTGAAATCATTAGTGCACGCATTGCATGCCTCCTTGTCCTTGTTGTCTAAAAGGATAATGAAATAAAAAAAATTTTTATAACATTGATTTTTTGTTAAAAAATAATGGATTATTTACATTTTGTAATACTTTTAGATCTTTTTCGGAAGTCATAGCCCATAATTTCTTCATACTCGCTTATTGATGAGTTTTTTTGATGAAATACTTCATTTCATGAATTGCTTCATTTAGGATGACAGGGTTCAGGTAACAGGACCTTTCTATGTCATCCCAAAACAAGAAACAAGCTTTACTAAAAAAAATTACACGTGGACTGACCGTAGGCTCGGTAATTACAGGAAGTACTTTCCTGCACGGACCACCTGTGCTGGCGCTCGGGTTAACAAAGCTGATCAAAAACTCGCGTAAAATTGATGAAACGAATATTGAGATTACGAACCGCTGGTTAGCAGTCAATAACTGGTTAATTGAGCATGTACTTTCTGATTTAAAATGGGATATTACCATTGATGAAAATCTCGATTTAAGCATGCAAGGTCGTTATCTAATGACCTGCAACCATCAGAGCTGGGTAGACACTACAGTGAATCAGTACTTTGGTCTGACCCGTATGCCTCTAACCCGTTTTTTTACCAAATGGGAACTGATCTTTATTCCTTTTGTCGGCCAGGCTTTTAAAATTTTAGGTTTTCCGATGATGAAGCGGCACAGCAAAGAGCAGATCGCAAAGAATCCTGATTTAAAAACCCGTGATTTGGAAGAAGCACGCAAGGCCTGTCAGCAACTGGTAAGTCAGCCTTATACCCTGCTCAATTATCTGGAAGGGACACGTTTTACCCAAGAAAAACATGACCAGCAGAAATCACCTTATAAGCATTTGCTTAAACCTAAGGCTGGTGGACTGGCATTAGCATTGAATATTTTAGAAGATAATATTGATGCGCTGGTGGATATGACTATTGTTTATCCGGATGGTGTCCCAGGCTATGGAGATTTCTGGTTAGGTGACGTAAGCCGGATTGCAGTAAACCTGCGTAAAATTGAAATACCTGCTTGGGTTAAAGGTGGCAATTACGAAGAAGATGAAGAATACCGTAAACGCTTTCAAGCCTGGGTACATCAGATCTGGACTGAAAAAGATCAGTTAATTGAATCCATACAGCAAAAATATGCCTAGTTTTTCTATACTCTGAACAATCATTAAGGACCTGTATGCAAGAAGAGCCCGTCAAAGCGAGAACCAGTTTTATTCCAGTGCGACATGATACGTTAGCCTGGAAATTGTTTCTGGTTTATGACGTATTCATGATGGTACTGATTGTCATTAATCTGGTCTGTTTAAGTGGTAATGCCATTTTAATGAGTGACTTCGGAGAATGGCTGTTTGAGTTTATCCGTGTGCCTGAAGCCCTTCAGTTTTATAAGACTGAATTGCGTCCTTGGGTGATTAAAACAGAAGGCTGGTTTACCAGCTTTCTGGTGGTAGAGCTTCTGGTACGCTGGCTGATTGCCATTATTTATAAACATCACCCACGCTGGTTCTTTTTTCCTTTTATACACTGGTATGAATTACTCGCCATCATTCCACAATTACGTTTTTTAAGATTACTGCGCGCCGGGGTAATTGCTTACCGTTTAAATGAACTGGGTTATCAGGTTATTCCTGAAAGCATTTATAAGCGTGCGCTGTTCTATTATCACGTGGTAATGGAAGAACTTTCCAGTCGTGTAGTCTTAACCATATTAGATGGTGTACATCGTGAACTGGTCACCAGTACTACCCATAAAAAGCTGATCCATGATCTGGTCGATCACCACCGGGACCTTTTTGCGGCAGCTCTGGCTCAGGTATTACAGGAATCATTAGCTCTGGCCTTAAAAGAACATCAGAATCAGCTCTCAAAAGAGGTTGGCCTGATTGTTAACCGGGCCATCGAAGAAACGCCGGAGCTCACCCAACTGCTACGCCTGATACCGATTGTAGGCAGCCGTATTGAACAGCAGATACAGAGTATCGGCCAACGCTTGGGTGAAAATATTACTTATGGTTTAATTGATCCGCTGGTAGATGGAACACTGGATCAGCCAAACTCGACCTATATGCTGATCGCACAAAGAGCCAGCCAGTTAAATATAAATAATCAGGCACTTGAGCAATTGGTTGAATCAGCAGTATTTGAAAGTTTAGAATCCATCCGTAAACAAGTAAAAATTAAACAATGGCAACAGATTCTGGCCGAGAGCAAAGTAGCCAAAGAATAAACATCTCGGTCAAAATATTTGTACTTCGGCTAGAGAATTCATGCATTTTAGTCTAGGATTTGCTCTATTTAATAACATGACTTTGGCAAACTTTAAGTTAAAAGCCTCTAAGGAATAATTATGGCTGATATACGGGTTACAGGCAGAATGGTTAACTTTACCCGGTTAACCTTTGACACCAATGATCATGATGCTATCCGCCAGCAACTGAACACTCTACTCGATGAAAATGCTTATCAGGGTGCCCTGGTTATTCTTGACAGTACAGTCGAGCAGGAACTGATTGCACTGATCCAGCTGCTCGTCAGCCTAGATTTGCAGCCTATGGCTGTAATTGACGGCATCCTAGGTGATCAGGAACCCGCCATCCAATTCCCGGTACTCGCCTCCGACCGCACGTTCCCGCGCATCAAGCCTACCAAAGCACAGGTAGTTGAAGCTCCAGTATCTCAACAGGCCGTGCGTGAAAAACCAGGCAGTCTT
>NZ_DJJJ01000009.1:0-4313 GCF_002434085.1 Acinetobacter sp. UBA6571
CACAAAATTATTTACAGGCTCCATAAATAAGTTTTTCAAAAATAATCTCATTATTATCTGTTTCCATATTAAGAATTTTCTTTTGTAACTCCTTAGGATAGATAACAGCAATCCAAGCTCCTAAAATTGCAAATATGATAGAAGCTGTATCTTTTAAACTATCTAAAATATCTTTTTGATCACTATATGGAACGTTTTTTCCATACATAAATATCAGATATACAGGAATTAATATTAGAAATATAAATATTGCTAAATATTTAATTATTTTCATTTTTTTCTTCTAGTTTTAGAATTTTTGGTGTGATCGAATCTAACCATTGAACCAAATCTTTAGATTTAAATAGTTGCTTAGAATCTCGTTCTAATGGGCAATTAAAAGTATCAATCGCTCTACTTGCAGATAACCAAATTGGTTTTTGAGTATTACCTAACATACCAAATCCTAAATTTTCCCATTTTGTCGGATTTTGGATCTGATCCCATTCATCAATAACAGACTGTAATTCTTCCTTATTATTAAAAATCATATCAGCTTCTAATTTAAACTTTATAGCTGAAGTCTTTTTAGACTCACAATTCATACCTATCCATTTACCTAAAGTAGCAACTCTAGGAAGTTTAATCATTTCTGAAATTGACATCTCATTATGTCTGTATACCTTCCTAATATCTTTCCAATTATTCAATAAATATTGTACTTTTCCTGGATTAACAACCAACTTTGCATCAAATTTCCCATACAACATCGGATACGTTTCAGTTCCCTTTGGATCCTTAAAATGTTGTATTACTTTTTTTCCTTCCTCATCAGTCTTTTTTACAACATAACCGCTTAATTTTCCAAAGAATTCACGTAAATATCTATTTAAATCTTGTCTACCATTTTGTGAATAATCAAAAGTAATTGCAGCAAATTTATTCTGATCTGGCATTATCCAAAAATAAGTTGGAAATCCCGGGATATCATCTAAACCATGACTAGTTGTTTTTATGTCAGCTTCACCTACTTTCGAAGTTCCTGAAACAGCAGCTACGCTATTTGAAAAACTAGATACTTTGTTCCAAGTAATTAAAAGATAGTGACCTTGTATTCCTTCTTGAATATCATAACAAAAGGTTTTTAACTCATCTTCATCTAAACAAGCATATGTACATGTTTTGTTTAAGGTTTTACCAGAAACCCAAGCCTTTAAATCTTTTAAAAAAATACTTAAATCACCAAATATTGGATCTTTTTCTCCACGCTCATATAAACCAGCCTGAGAAATATTATAAAGAGTAATTCGAGCTTCAATTTTATCATTTGCCATTAAAAATATACTTCACAAAATTTAATCTCATTAATCTAATATATCTTTTAAAAACAATAAAATATTATTTAAAATAATGTTGCACTCACTTAACGTTTACATAGCTATCGGGCTGATGGTGAATGTCGAGAGAATATTGCTAAGTACCAGATTTGGACTGAAGGAGCAACGCATCGGTCGTCCACGACAGTAGGTAATTGTAATTTCCCTTATAAAGGGAGATTACGATTCACACACTGCATCGACACGTTATTCAACCTATTTAGAATTCATTTAACATAAAATCTCTTATACGCAATCAAAAAAGTGAGGTAAAAACCTCACTTTGTATAAAGCCAAATGAATGGATATTTCCTAGAATTTTAATTAATAAAAGTTATCACGGTAGAAGTTATAAGTAGTATTGTGGCGATCAATGTTAAGTAGATGCATGATTTACTCATTGATTGATCATCTACTTTGAAAAAGTTCTTTATTGGATCCTTCCAACCAGTCATTTGACTCCAAGGATACCAAAAACATAAAAAACCCAAAGTACTTAAAATTCCGGCTAAATCAAAACTCTTGGATAAGCCAAATAGACTTATAGCAACAGATGCTGCACCTAAGACAAAACCAAACCAAGATTTAATCAAGGGAGCCTTGGGAGAAGTTATTGATAAATTATTCATATTAGAGTTCTACATTAAAGATTAAATAACTTTCTGTCTCTTTCATCCGTCAAATACCGGTCCATCTGAGCGATCAATTTAGCCCGTGCCTGTTCATCATCTTCAGTGATTTTTAACATACAGGATCCGATCAAAATCTTGCGTCTGGTATCGTCCTTTCGTGCCTGCTCTTTCTCTTTGGCACGTTCTCTTGCCAGTGCTGCCTGTCTTTGAGCCTTTAACTGCTTTAGCTTTTCTTCCTGTGCCTTGATTTTGCTGTCTAGTGCTTCAGTAACGCTCATTAATCCAATACCATCATCCTGGGAAACCATCCCTAACATAAGCGCACTTGAATCTGCATTCAAGGTGCTATATGTATAGTAATGTTTTCCTCGAAGAGTGCACTTATGCAAACTTCGTTTGCAAGTCCGATTGGGGTCTCCCCAATACCCCGACAACCGTATCCACGGTTGTATTTCACTACGTGAAAATTTAAAAGCGAAAAACAGGCATGGCGATTTACCACTTTTCAGTCAAAACCGTAGCACGATCAGCAGGGCGTTCCGCTACTGCTGCGATTGCCTATCGGGCAGGTGAAAAGATCTATTGTGAACGTGAGGGCCGAGAACATGATTACAGCCGAAAAACAGGTGTGGAATATAAAGAAATTTATTTACCCGAAGGCGCACCAGAACATTTAAAAAACCGGGAAAGACTCTGGAACGAAGTTGAACAACGGGAAACCCGAAAAAACTCGACAGTTGCCCGAGAATTTGAAATCGCTTTTCCAAGTGAATTAAATCAGGAACAACGCCTGGCCATGCTCGAAGAGCTATGCGCCAGTATCGTGGACAGACATCAGGTGGCCGTCGATGCCTGTATTCATGCACCGCATACTGGATCTGGTAGTGATGAACGCAATTATCACGCGCATATCCTGATGAGCACACGCAAACTTACTCCGGAAGGCTTCACCGAGAAAACCCGGGAACTGGATCAGAAACACAGTGGAGAAATCGAACACTGGCGCGAACACTTTGCCGATATCTGCAATATGCACCTGGATCTGGCTGGATACACTGCCCGAGTCGACCACCGCAGCTACAAAGACCAGGAGAATGGTTTAGAAGCCACGCTGCACGAAGGGCCGAAAGTCACCGAACTGCGCCGAAAAGGGATTGAGACCGAAATCAGCCGAAGCAATGACGAAATCAAACAGAGAAATCAGGCTCAGTTGCAATACGGCAAAAATATGGATCTGCTGATTGCTGAAAATGAGATCAAACTCAATACACTAAAAACTGAACAGCAGATCCAAATCAAAAATAGTGCTAAAACGCCACCAATTGACGAAAAAGCCCTGTTTGAAGAAAAACAGAGGGAAACCCTTGGCAAAGTGCTAAATCGCGAAATCAGCGCAAAAGACGCGAATCTAGACCTAGAATTTATGCAGGATGTTTTTAAAAAGGCAGAAAACACCTTGGGCAAGATGCAAAAGCATAAAAATGAGTTTAGTCAGCAGCTCGCCCAAGACATTTTGAAAAACAGACTAAAACAAAGTCATGACAAGTTGCAAAGTCTGGTCGATCAACACAATGAATTAACCCAGAACAAACCCTTACTGTTTGGAAAAAAAGCCTGGGAAGCCCAACGTGACGAGGTTTATCAGGAACACAAAAAGCTAAAAGGTCAGCATGAACACCAGAAAAAACATGGTGTGAAGGATTTATTGGAAAATGAAAAGTTCAAAGAACATGCCTGGAAGCAGTACCAACAACAACATCCGGCCAAAGCCAAGCAATACCAGACTCTATACTCAACCTATCAAGTCATTAAAAAATGTGTGAATGAGATCAAAGCAGAACAACAGCTGAAACTCAGACAAGAACAACAACTCAAAGCACAGCAACATGCGCCTAAAATGAAATCTCGTGGCATGAGTCGCTAAACAGAGCGAGTGTCTACGAGCGAACTGAGAAAATTTGCCCTTTCCTTTCCCTGATTACAAGCTCCCTATCCATCAATCACCTGTATACCAGAGCATCCCGCATGGGTGCGAACTTTCCAAATTTGATTCTTAAATCGAGCGTAGCGAGAAAAAAAGTTCATGAGCGCAGCGAATTCCGAGTTGCTTTTGCTTTTTCTAAAAGTCACGAAAATATTAACCAAAAATTGCCCCGACGAATCGAGCGAAAGCGAGATTCAATAGAGTTTGAGCGAAGCGAAAACCAAGGGCAATTTTTCATGAAATATGCTTTTAATTATTTTTAAGCTTTTAAATGCTTTTAGATAGCCTGTAAACCTGAATTTATAAGGCTTTGAGAGATTATAAAACGAGGTTTACCTTGCA
>NZ_DJJJ01000009.1:4368-9821 GCF_002434085.1 Acinetobacter sp. UBA6571
ACGAGGTTTACCTTGCATTAAGCGAGTTGATAATATAACCTCGTCTTATTGACTTAAAAATATAAATTTTTCATATGAAAACCGAACTAATTGTCAAAGATAACGCTTTAATTAATGCTAGTTATAACCTTGATCTAGTAGAACAACGATTAATTCTTTTAGCTATCGTTGAAGCCAGGGAATCAGGTAAAGGGATAAATGCTAATGATCCGTTAACAGTTCATGCTGAAAGTTATATCAATCAATTTGGTGTACATCGAAATACTGCTTATCAAGCCTTAAAAGATGCTTGCGATGACCTATTTGCAAGACAATTCAGTTATCAAAGTCTTAGTGAAAAAGGTAATGTTATTAATCACAAGTCAAGATGGGTAAGCGAGGTTGCTTATATTGATAATGAGGCTGTCGTTAGACTTATTTTTGCTCCTGCTATTGTGCCTTTAATAACTCGATTAGAAGAACAATTTACAAAGTATGAGATACAGCAAATAAGCAATTTAACGAGTGCTTATGCTGTTCGCTTATATGAAATATTGATTGCGTGGCGTAGTACCGGAAAAACGCCTCTTATAACTATCTACGATTTCAGACAAAAAATAGGTGTACTCGAGACTGAATACAAAAGGATGTACGATTTTAAGAAATATGTTTTAGACATTGCATTAAAGCAAGTAAATGAACATACCGATATTAATGTCAAAGTTGAACAACATAAAACCGGCAGATCCATTACGGGCTTTTCATTTAGCTTCAAACAGAAAAAGTCAGCAACAAATACAGCCAATGACATTAGTCAGGACAAAGAGCTAAAAATCAATTTGACTGATGCACAACGATATTTATTTGCTAGTAAATTATCAGAACTTCCTGAGATGGCTAAACTTTCACAAGGTAATGAAAGCTATGAACAGTTTGCTGCTCGGATTGTAACCATGCTACAAGAGCCAAATAAATTAAAAGAATTTATGCCATTACTTCGAAAAGTCGGCTTTCAATGAATGATGTCAATTGACATAGTAAAGTTAACAATCAACTATTAACACTATTTGAAAACTGGTTTACATAATGAAAAAACTGTCAGTTTCAGAACTAGCGAAATTATATGGATATTCAAGACAAGCTGTATATGCCCATATAAAGAAAGGAAATTTATCAAAAGGATCGGATGGATTAATTGACTTTTCAGAAGCCTTAAGAGTTTTTGGGGAACCACAAAAAAGCAATTCTAGTGTCAACCAAAGTCAATCAACTAGTAGGCATAACTTAACAGAAGTTGACTTGCTAAAACGTCAAGTTGACATGCTGGAAAAACAATTAAATCAGGCAATACAGAGAGAAAATCAATCATTAGAACGTGAATCGTTTTATCAAGAACAGATTGAGGCCATGCAGCGCTTACTGGAAGCTCCAAAAGCCAATATGACTACGTTTACCGATCATAAATCTGAACAGGATATAGCAACAGATTCTCGGCCACAGACTGAATCGAACTATGACGGATTGACTACTCCAGAGAACAAACGCATCCCTGTTCCAGAACATATTGAGCCTACACCTAAAAAGAGGGGCTTCCTGAGTCGTTTTTTCCTTCCTTACGGTTAACCAGGACTCCACTTTTTTGATGAGCCAATTTCAGTGCAAGCACATGAAATAATGACTCCTCAAAAAACCGGATGATGTTTATTAAAACTGAATAAAGTCGTGAAACATTGATTAAATAATAAGCGTGGAACGTGAAAAAGCATAAAAAAAGCCCACCTTGGGGAAGATGGGCTATCAACTAGGAACTACAGCGTTGAATTTTCAAGACAATTATAACGCATTTCGTATAAGGTGTATTATGTTAATTTTAGAGATTCTACATAAACGTAAAATCTCCTGCACTTAGATTCTGGCATGTGTTCCATACTTATCAATCATGATAGAGCTGGCTTCATTTAAGCCACGCACAGTGACATTCACACTATTCTTTTGGAATTTATTTACAACAGAATCAAGCATGGCGACTGATGTTACATCCCAAATGTGAGAATGGGTCAAATCAATAATCACATCCTTTACATCCTCTTTAAAGTCAAACCCTTGCATGAATTTTTCAGAAGAACTAAAGAAGATCTGACCTCTCAAATCATATAAACGGGCTGTTCCTTCAAAAGATGCTATTACTTGGATATCATTTTCAAGTTTATTCGCTAGGAACAAAGCTGAAAGTAATACGCCTGTTAACACACCCAAAGCCAGGTTATGCGTAGCAACAACTACAATCACAGTCGCA
Source organism: Acinetobacter sp. UBA6571 (assembly GCF_002434085.1). Lineage (NCBI taxonomy): Bacteria > Pseudomonadati > Pseudomonadota > Gammaproteobacteria > Moraxellales > Moraxellaceae > Acinetobacter > Acinetobacter sp. UBA6571. Next base: position 6,644 of record NZ_DJJJ01000009.1, read on the forward strand.
ATCATGACGATATTACTGCTCTTAGGATTATCTTTTAACTGAGTGACAGAACTCCATTCAAAGGTACTGATAGAGACCATGATCATTACCGCTACCAATGCAGCCATTGGAATCACTTTGAGCCAATCGCTGATAAATACAACCAGAATAAGAAGAAAAATACCCGCAGAGAATGTTGATAAGCGTGTAAGACCACCCGATTTCACGTTAATCATGGATTGACCAATCATGGCACAACCGGCCATCCCCCCCATAAAGCCAGAAGCAATATTCGCGATACCTTGTCCTTTACATTCTTGGAATTTATCACTTGGTGTATCTGTCATTTCATCCACGATGGTTGCTGTCATCATCGATTCAAGTAAACCTACAGCCGCCAGTGCGACTGAATAAGGCAAAATAATCATCAATGTTTCAATATTCAAAGGAATATTTGGAATCAAGAACATTGGAAGTGTGTCAGGTAACGATCCCATATCACCCACAGTTCTTACATCAATTCCTAGAGCAATTGCCAGTAATGTGATTGCAATGATGCAGACAAGTGGAGAAGGCAATAATTTTCCTAATTTGGGAATCATAGGGAAGAGATAAATAATCGCCAAACCTAAAGCAACTAAAGCATATACATGCCAGGTCACATTAATCAGTTCAGGCAGCTGAGCCATAAAAATTAAAATTGCTAACGCATTTACGAATCCAATAACCACAGATTTAGATACAAATCGCATTAACTTGGCGAGCTTTAAATAGCCAGCCATTATTTGAATTACACCCGTCAAAATTGTTGCTGCAAGCAGGTATTCAAGCCCATGCTCTTTGACCAAAGTAACCATGAGCAGTGCCATAGCCCCTGTAGCTGCTGAAATCATAGCTGGACGACCGCCTACGAAAGAAATCACGACGGCTATACAGAAAGATGCGTATAGACCGACTTTAGGATCTACACCTGCAATAATTGAAAATGCGATGGCTTCAGGGATGAGTGCAAGACCGACGACTAATCCAGCAAGTACATCCCCACGGATGTTAGAGAACCACTGTTCTCGGACATTAGACAACATAAACATAGCCTGTTTTTTAATTTTTCAGATAGGCTAGTGATGTGATATATACAACACACAAGCGACTACACCACATCACTAGACAGTGATGAGTTATTTACAGATTTAAGACGGTAAATAAACTTAAGGTGGCGTAAGTGTCATAAGATGAAAGAAGGTTTAGAGTAAAAAAATCAGGACAAGGGTAACAGCTAGGTACTTTTTTATAAAGCCTGGATGTTATATCCAAGCTTTGTTTAATCGGTATTTTATGAAGCTTTTGGCTCCCTAAGTAATTGACCTATTTCCAAACGTGTATAGCCACGTTCTTTAAAAATCAAAACAATAGCCTGTTTATAATCTTCAGAAGTAGAAGTCTTATACTTAGTTATCAGTTGATTTTCAGAATTCAGCTCAAGATCATTTTTGATGGTCAATACTTCGCTAGAGATCTTATTAAAGATATTTAGGTTAAACATACAGGCACTCGTCATCCGTATTATAGCGGCCCGACTATAACTAATACCTGTCTTAGCTACGCTAGACACCCTTAGCCGAAAGGATTACAAATTAAGAAAAATTCTGCAAGTTTCTGCCTATTGAAAGAATAAATAATATCTCCCAAATGCCATCCATTTAACATAATGGGCGTTATACGAAATGCCTCTTAAAATAATGTTATTTATCAAATAGTTAACTCAATAAACCCCAACCCCCAAAGATCAAAAAACAGACGTTTTAACAACTCGTGTGTTTTTTAAGCAAATCTGTAATGTTTAGCCAATAGAATCGGCTAAAAAATGCTCAATTTTGGCATTTTCCCAATGTTCTCAGCTCTTCCAGGGCGAAAACTATCCCCAATTACTGTGGATGAAATTTAGGCTATTTTGTACGCCCTGGCGCACAACAATCTCGGCTCTTTGCGGCTACCTGGAACAGTGGAATTTTCCTATGATGAAGCCATAGAGAACAGGATGTTCCAAACAACAAGAATAAGAAAGATCGCACCAGGAACGTGAGGTAAGACAGGAGTCATACTTAGCAACCCAATATGAAAAACCCCGGCAGGATGCCGGGGTTTTTTATTATCTAAACTTCTTAAATTAAAGTTGGATGAGCATCTAGAATACGAATTAAGGTCGCTGCAGGACCAGTTGGATAGCGACGGCCTTGTTCCCAATTTTGCAGGGTTCTTGCACTGATATGCAAACGTGCAGCAAACTCTGCCTGGGTTAAGCCGGTTTTCTCACGTACCTCTTTAATATCCGGCAACTCAAGTTCTGTGACTCGACTTGCCTTTATTTCATTACGTTTGATGGCACCAGCTTCTTTAATTGAAGCAACCAGGTCATCAAATAAGTTGTTATCCATGAAATTGCTCCTTCACTAATTGACGCAGGATCGAGGTCTCTTTGTCTGTCAGATTATCTTTCACAGACTTTGGATAAGCCACCAAGAAGAAGATCTGATCATCTTCTGTGATCCAATAATAGATCACCCGGATACCGCCACTTTTACCTTTATTACCCTGAGCACAACGTACTTTACGAATCCCACCACCATTCTTGATTAAGTCACCTTTATCAGGCTGTACCAAGAGATCTTGCTGGAGCTGACGATACTCTTCATCACTTACAAGCTCTTTGATTTGCTTGGTGAAAATACTGGTTTCAATGAATAGCATAGATTAAAGTACGTCAATGGCGTATAAGAATTTTAGCAGTTTTAGAACAAAAAAACGAGAGCTGTACGCTCTCGTTTCGCATAATTCGTATTATGTTAGTTTTAGAAAAAACTAAGAATTATAATTTTCTAATTAATCATTTCATCTTCAACTATTAATCCTCTTCACGATTTACAGGATCCATGCTGTTCTGAGTATCCCGATTATGTCTTTCGTGAATTAAATCTATTAATATCTGAATATTAGGCATTAAAGTGACTAAAAGGGCATAACACTGAACTAAAGATATTCCATATAGATATAGTAGTAAAAAGCTACGTAATAACTCTTTGTGTTCAGAAAAATAAGAAATATTTTTAATTAAATTTATAAATGTTAAAGATATAATCATCACTATTAAAACGGATGTGATTAAAATCAAACCATAAATAGAGACTGTAAATTAAATTGT
>NZ_DJJJ01000008.1:0-15919 GCF_002434085.1 Acinetobacter sp. UBA6571
TTATCTTCTAAACTGGCAATAGCCTGATGTGCAGCATTCGGCTCGGCATCAAGAATATTTTTACGCCGTTCATTATAAAATCGTTGTACCAGTTCAGGATTTTTGGACCAGGCTTCAGGCGTAGCGACTTCCTCAATACGGTATTGCTCCCAAAGTCCATTGCTATCGCGAAAGGTATTAATTCCACTTTCTGCACTCATGCCTGCACCAGAAAAAACAACCAGTTTCTTCATAGTTATTATGCTCCATTGCTTAAAGTTTATTTCTAATGTAATTCAGCTAAATCAACATATTAAAGCTTTAGCTAGAAGTTTATATCAGTCAGGCATCTCATCAATATTTCGTGGTTCAGCTCGGGGCTGTACATTCATGCGATGGCGAAATGATGAGGAATGTTCATAAGCCTGAATTCGTACCCGCATAATCGACCCTAATGGCTGATGTTCACGAATTCCATGCCAAGGATTAAAAGAAAGGACATCATCTGAATACACCCGTCGGGCCGGACCAAAAGTATCCTGCTGGGGAAAATGCAGAATACCAATATTCTGATGTGGAGATTCTTCTTCACGCCATAAAACTGCTGCATCCTCAACTGGCATCCGTTCAAGATCAGTACAAAGTTGCGCACGTATTACGTAATCAGCAGTATTATGTTTAAAAAAATCCCTGACCAGATCACGGATGGTGGACTCGGATTCAATCTGCATCTGTTGTCCTGTAAGTGTTTTTACTGAATCGGACTCAGGGGCAACACTAATCTTAGTAATATAATCGCCATAGCGTAACGCAGCCATTGTATGATAGGTCTCACCTAATATGTGGTTCTGGCTGCGAGCCAGACCTTGCAAAGTTGCAGGCGCGGGAACTCCTGCAGATTCTACTAACTGATTAACGCCACGTAATACTGAACGCATACCGCGCATCATACTCTCAGGTGCCTGCTCGCCTTGGGTAATGAAAGGCAGCATCTGTTTGTATTTTCGTACTGTCCCGAAAGCCAGTACCGGTATATTGACCATTAAAAAATCCTGATTATGACCATCACTGGGATCATCAGGAAGTAACCGGTGTCCGGGAACATTTAAAATTTTAAGAGCAAAGCCATGAGGTGCCGGAATCTTATCGCTACGCAAATCTCCCGGGGCAGCAGAAAGACGCACCATAACATCATAATGGCCAGGGTGAGCGAACAGGCCTTGGCGCAAATGTTCAGGCAAATTTTCAGGAACCTTCAAAATTCCTTTTAAGAATCCATGTGATTTTGCATGAGCATCACGGACAGCATGACGGTGTTTATCAAAGACTTTACAGTTTGTTTCAGCCATCTGCTCGACAATTTCCTGAATCAGACGGTCCTCATCTGGCTGTTTTTGTTCTACTCCGGGATAGTAGCGCACATAGCGTTCCGGCATGACAAGGCTCCTTTATTATTTGAATATGACTAAATTTAAAAATAAGAAAATAATTTGGTACTAATCTAGCCAACTCTAAAGCAATGAAATATGCAACTTGGTAAACAATTCGAGTGTATTTGGTAAATATAAAGTGCTGGCTTGAAACCTAGAGGGGACTATTGTAGAAACATTTTTTGCCACATGAGCTTACAGTCAGGCATGTTATGCTTGAACTTATTGTTCAGCCATTCAAAGGATAGTTTTGTGCAATTACATCATCATATACAAACTGCTTCTGAGGCCACTACACAAACTCCAGTTGTATTGTTGCATGGTTTATTTGGTAGTTACAGTAATTTGAATATGCTGGCACGGGGTATAAAAGACCGTGATATTTTTCAGCTGGATTTGAGGAATCATGGACAGTCTGGGCATTCGGCCGAACATAATTACGAACTGATGGCACAAGATGTAATCGAAACTTTAGAACCCTTTAAACTGGAGAAAGTCATTCTGATCGGGCACTCTATGGGCGGAAAAGTTGTGATGAAAATTGCGGCTTTAAGACCGGAGTGGGTAGAAAAGTTGATCGTACTGGATATTTCACCTGTGCATAGTAATCATGGTGAACATGAGCAGATTTTTAAGGCATTAAAAGCAGTAGAAGCCAGTGATGTACAAACCCGACCTGAAGCAATGACAATTATGCGTGAATACCTTCAGGAAGAAATGGTTATACAGTTCCTGATGAAATCCTTTAAGGCTGGGCACTGGCTGTTTAATGTCGATGCTCTGGCGAACAATTACCCGAATATTCTGGCATGGGAAACTATTGAGCCCTCATCCATTCCAACCTTATTCATCAAAGGTAGCAAGTCACCTTATATTTCCAAAGAAAAACATTTTCAGGCAATTCACCAGCAGTTTCCATTTGCACGGATTGAAGAGGTTGAGGCAGGCCACTGGTTACATGCAGAGAAAACAGAACAGGTTATGGCACTCATCTTAAATATGCTGTATACCTGAGCCTTATAGTTTTCTAGACTTCATATCTTAAAATATAAAAAACCTGTCATTAGACAGGTTTTTTATATTTATTAATTAGTGGTCATGATGAAGATATTCTGGTTCTTTTGGTAGTGCAAAACTACACAGGAAACAGATAACAAGCATGACAATAACATAAACGAAGAAAGTATTTTCAAACCCTGCTTCTTTAAATTTTAAAGCAACGGCAGGAGCCGAGCCTCCAAATAATGCATTACCTACTGCATAAGAGAAACCGACACCAAGTGCACGAACATGGGTCGGGAACATTTCTGCTTTAACCAGGCCACTAATAGACGTATAGAAACTCAGCAACATCATCAGGAAAATAAGCAGGAGCGTTACGATTACAGGTGAATAGCTGAAGTGTCGCATCCCGACAACCATTACTGGATAGATAAAGATAGCACTGGTGGCACTAAACAGCAGCATAGATGCCCGTCGTCCAATCCGGTCGGAAATCATACCGAATATCGGCTGCGCCAGCATAAATACAAATAGGGCACAGGTCATCATAAAACCGACAGTCTTGCCATCAATACCGATATTGGTTAGGTAGGTTTTTGAATAAACAGTAATAACATAGAAAGTTAATGAACCTGCCGAGGTATAGCCAACCACCAGTAAAAAGGTTTTCCAGTGTTTCTGAAATAATGCACGCAGGCTACCAGACTCTTTACGCTCACTGTCTTCATGTGACAGAGTTTCTTCAAGACGGCTACGGGCCAGCAAAGAAATAATGGCGGTAATACCCCCGATGACGAACGGAATACGCCAGCCGCCGTCCATTAACTGTTGTTCACTCATAAAAGCAAGCAGGATCACACCTAGCAGACTCGCTAGAAGTTGACCGCCGGAGAGGGTGACATACTGAAAAGAAGCATAAAAACCACGCTGGCCTTTTAATGCAATCTCGCTCATATAGGTTGCAACCGCTCCGTACTCGCCCCCAACCGATAAACCTTGTAACAGTCGAACCAGTAATAATAAAAATGGAGCTGCCATACCTACCTGTTCATATGTAGGCAGTAAGGCGAAAAGGAAAGAACTTATAGCCATCAAACTGATAGAAATAACCATCGACTGTTTACGGCCCCGGGTATCAGCAATACGGCCAAAAAGCCAGCTACCGATTGGACGCATAAAGAAACTTGCCGCAAATACTCCCCAGACATAAATACCCTGTGCGGTAGAAGTCATATCTGGTGCAGTAAGTGCATGCTGGAAATACATGGCAAAAACAGCATAAATATAAAAATCGAACCATTCCACCAGGTTACCGGAGGAAGCCCCGACAATTCCCAAGACCCGTTTCCGTTTTTCTTCTTTCGTATATATGACTTCACTCATCTAGATATCCTTATGGCTATGCCAGTTGTACTATTTGCTAGATAATCATTATTTAAAATATATAAATGATCGTATTTTCTCTTCTTCTATATAGGAAGAAGATATACACAGTAGTTAGCATTGGCAATTATAGAGATTAAATATTAAAAAGTAGCCATATGAGAAATTTTAGTAAATATATGGGCATTAATTCGGCATTTTTATTATAAATATAAAAAGACTTTTAATTACAGGTAAAAAAACAAGCCCTAAAATATGAAATTTCAGGGCTTCTGGCTTTGAAGTATATTTAAGCAAGCTTAAAATTTCTTGGTGTAATTTACAAAGAACCGGTTCTCGGTAAAGTCATTACCGTATTTGACGTCGTAATTAATCAGAATATATTGCAGAGCTACACCCTTCAGCGCAGGCTGCTGGAATGCATAATTTACAATAATATTTGATTCACTTTCCTTGTTTTCTCGGCCATCTGCAGTTTTAAAGTCATTGCCATATACATACTTCAGTGTCGTATTCAGGCCCGGTACATGGTCTTTAAAGTCATAACCGTAGATAAAGTGATATGACTTTTCATCTTGCTTGAAGAAACCGGTGGTATTCCAGTTAATAAAATAAGTTTCTGGCAAGAAACCGTCTGGAAGCGGGTAAGCAGACTCACCAATAATTTGCTGGTAACCGATACCAAAGCTATGGTTTTTAATCTTGAGAGTTTCCAGTAGACCTACATTTTGTGCATCTATGTCAAAATTATTTCCGGTATCTTGAGCATTAAAATATTTAAAGCGTGAGTTAACTGAAAACTCTGGCTGTTTCCAGGTATGATCTAGACCAAGGTAATGCTTGTTATATAGATTTTCCAGATTACCAAAATAATATTCTGCTTTAAGATTTGGCATGATCTGATAACGCAGGTCAATATAGTTTAAGCCATCAGAAAATTCGGTTATGCCGTTTGAAGTAAATGAAAACTTGCGAAAGTCTTCTTCATTGCGTGGCGAAACCTTGGTAATATGGCCAATTTCCAGATTTAACTGGTCGGTCAGTTGTGATTTAAGATTAGCTCCCCAATAGGACGTCAATAGTTGTCGGCTGGCATCTACGGCAGTAACCGGTAAATCCAGCCATAACTCACCCAAACTGAGCAATGTTCTGTCATAACCCAGTTTTAAGGTAGCGCCATATTTTAAAAAGTCGCGTGCTTGCGTTTGAGTTACCGGATCAAAAGGTAGAACAGTATCGGCAACGTGTTTGTCTGAACTTAAACGTACCGCGTACTGTACTGAGGCATCTGCACCAATTTTGACTGGCAGTCCTGCAATCTCAAGTGGGGTGTCAATCATTCTGGATTTATAGAATAAAGAAGCAGACTGTGACCAGCTGCCGGTATCTTTTAAATCGGAACGTTCAAAGTTACGATCAATATATGCATTTTTTAAGGTAAATTTCCATTCATCTTCAACTGGAAAAAGTACAGGTAAACTTGGAGCAGCAGTAGAAGCTTTGTTTTGCTGTACGGGACTTCCTGCAATATTCTCTGGAAGCGGTGTACTCTGATGAACTGCTGTATCCTGATTACCTAGCGGAGATTCAGCTGCCCAAAGCGGTAGAGATGCCGTAAATGCTGCCAGCATAACCCCTGAAGAAACTGCAAGATGTTTAGTTTTTAATTCATTCATAGAGTTTAGTTCCATTTCTTGAAATAATGTGCCCATCCTGGGCACATAGATAAGTTAAGTATTTAATGAGGTCGTTGTATTTAAAGGTGGAGCAGGGCTAGCAGTTACAGATACTTTTAAATTGACCAGAAAAATTGCTAGGGCAGCAATAATACCGGGAATAGCAATCGCTAAAAAGTTCATCTGATGTGGTAACACCAGTGTAAGTAAGGCACCTGTTAATACAGGTCCAACAATTGCACCAATCCTGCCTATACCGGATGCCCATCCCAAACCGGTTGAACGTACAGCTGTTGGATAAAACTGTGCGACAAAAGTATAAAGTAGAATTTGCGATCCGATGGTTGCTGCGCCAGCAATCGCGATCAAGCTATACAGCACAAATTGCGGGCTGTTGAAACCTAGTAAGATCAGGGCAAGAGCACCTAATATAAACATGGTAGTAATGACAGGTTTCAGATGGAATCTGTCTGCCAGTACTCCACCACCAATTGCTCCTACCATTCCCCCAATATTTAAGGCAAACAGAAACAGCATGCTGGCACCTAGTGAATAGCCTGCTTGCAACATCAGTTTTGGTAGCCAGCTTCCTAAAGCGTAGACCATCAATAGACACATGAAAAAGGCTATCCAGAACATGAATGTACTGAAAGTACGTCCACGCTGAAATAAGGCACGAACAGGTGCACCCTGATGATCAATGTTTTCATTTAAATAAAGTTCAGTCTCAGACCCTACAGCTAGCTGAGGAGATAATTTCTGAACAATATTTTTAGCTTGTTGCTCGTCTTGGGACTTGATCAGGAATGCAAGAGATTCAGGCAGAAGTTTCCAGAGTAAAGGTAAAAACAGTAAAGGAATACCCGCTATGTAAAACATAATCTGCCAACCATGATCTTTGACTAACCAGGCACCAAGTAAGGCAGATACCATACCGCCAATGGCATAGCCACTAAACATGATTGCGACTAAAGTACTGCGAATTTTCTTTGGTGCATATTCTGTCATAAGGGCTACAACATTTGGCATAACCCCTCCGATACCTAGCCCGGCAATAAAGCGTAATATTGCAAATTCGACAGGACCACTGGCAAAAGCGCCTATAAAAGTAAAACCACTAAACAGTGAAACACAGATTAAAATAGTTTTCTTGCGGCCCAGTTTGTCAGATAGCGTGCCAAAAATCATGGCGCCAAACATCATTCCAAATAATGCTGCACTGGCCAGTAAGCCTGCTTGCACTGCCGATAATGACCATTGCTGCATTAATAGCGGTAGTGCGACCCCATAAATAACCAAGTCATAACCATCAAAAATAATAATGATCAGGCATAAAATTAATACCTTCCAATGAAAAGGCGTAAATTTCGCATAGTCTATAAGATCATGAATATTGATCTGACTTTTATTCATTCTTCACCTCCAATCTGTGAAGTACTGAGTAATTATGCTGATAAATTAGGCGGGAGCTTGTATTAAGTCAAAAACTTAATCAGTATATATTTATGTAATAAAGGTATGACTAAAATTTATTATTTAATTATTTGATCTTGAAAAATATTTATCATATTAATGAAAATAGAAATTTATATATTATTTTTATAGTTATATAAAAAATATTTTATAGATAGAGTAAAATAAAAATGTATAAAATTATTTTAACTTAATAAAAATTTTAATAAAAAACCGGATAAATTAATTTATCCGGTTTTGAAATTTAAAAAGAAAATGAGATTTTAAATTATCTTATAAAATCTGAGATTATCTGTTTAAATATTTCAGGCTGTTCAATATTTGAAATATGAGAAGCATTTATTTTGGCAAGTTGAGCATTTGGAATACGCTCAAGCATAAATTCAGCGTCTTCTACGGTAGTGACCGGATCTGCTGTACCTGCAATAATTAATACTGGCACTTTAATCTCTTTAAGCTGATCACGTAAATCCGCTTTAGCCAGAGCCTCACAACAGCTTGCATAACCTTCGGAGCTGCCAGCTGCTAGGTCGTTACTCAAATGCTTTACAATTGCTGTTTGGCTCTGGATAAAGGGTTCGGTAAACCAGCGTGAAGCAGCAGTTGCAGCAATAGGCTTTAAGCCCTGTTCACGGACCAAACTGGCGCGTTCCAGCCAAGCCTGTTCCTGTCCAATTTTTGCTGCTGTATTGCAGACTACAACGTGATTAAAGCGTTCAGGATAATGGATCGCAAGCCATTGTCCTGTCAGGCCGCCCATAGAAATTCCACAAAAGCTGGCGGTCTGTATTTTAAGGTGGTCAAGCAGGTGAATAACATCCAGACCTAATTGTTCAAGCGTATAAGGACCTGGAGGTGCAGAGGAGCTGCCGTGGCCGCGTGTGTCATAGCATATGACAAAAAAGTGAGCTTGGAAGTAATCTAGTTGCTGCTGCCACATACTCAAATTAGTTCCAAGCGAGTTGGAAAAAATCAGTGCCGGCTTGTCTGTATCGCCAAAAGTCTGATAGTGCAGGGCAATATCATTTAAAGTAAATGTTGGCATTATAATTTCCTTGAAATTGTTCAAACCCGTTCAATAATCATGGCGATACCCTGACCGACTCCGATACACATCGAACACAGCGCATAACGGCTATTACTCTGTTCCAGCTGATTGAGTGCAGTGGTCACCAGCCGCGCTCCCGAAGCACCCAGTGGATGACCTAGCGCAATTGCACCCCCATTCGGATTCACCTTGATACTGTCATCCGGCAATCCTAAATCCCGGGTGCAGGCCAGTGCCTGTGCCGCAAATGCTTCATTCAGCTCGATTACATCCATCTGCTCAAGACTTATGCCCGTCTGGTCCAGCAGTCTCCGGATGGCCGGAGCCGGGGCAAAGCCCATAATCCGGGGTTCAACGCCTACCGTGGTCGCCGCAACAATTCTGGCACGCGGCTTGAGCTGGTACCGGGCAACAGCCTCATCTGAAGCCACCAGTACTGCGGCTGCACCATCATTAATTCCTGAAGCATTGCCCGCAGTGACCGTGCCTTCTGCCTTGACTACAGGTTTAAGCCGGGTCAGGCCCTCAAGCGTGGTTGAGGCACGTGGATGTTCATCGCTATCAACCACTACTGCTTCCCCCTTACGCTGCGGTATCGTTACCGGGGTCAGCTCGTGTGCGAAGAAACCTCGCTGCTGGGCGGCAGCCGTGCGCTGCTGGCTGGTCAGGGCAAAGCGATCCTGGTCTGCCCGGTTAATGCCAAACTGCTCAGCGACATTCTCGGCAGTTTGTGGCATGGTTTCAACACCATACATTTCTTTCAACTTGGGATTGATAAACCGCCAGCCCATGGTGGTGTCTTCAATCTTCTGGCTGCGGCTAAAAGCCGATTCAGCCTTGCCCATGACAAAGGGCGCACGGGTCATGCTTTCTACCCCACCGGCAATGACTAGATGGGCTTCTCCGGCCTTGATGGCACGCGCTGCCATGGCGATGGCATCCATGGACGAGCCACACAGCCGGTTAACCGTCGTGGCTGGTACCTGATATGGCAGACCTGCCAGCAGGGCTGACATGCGGCCGACATTACGGTTGTCTTCACCCGCCTGATTGGCACAACCATAGATCACATCATCGAGCTGGTTCCAGTCCACGCCCGGGTTACGCTGCATCAAGGCCTGAATCGGCACGGCACCGAGGTCATCAGCACGGACGGCTGCCAGACCGCCGCCATAACGGCCAAAGGGAGTACGGATGGCATCAACAATATAAGCATTCTTCATGGGTTCTGACCTTCTATTCTCTGCTGCATGGGGACAGTGAATCTATCAATTTGAGGTGGCATCAAGCAGGCGGGCACCGGTCAGTGACTGCAGCTCGTCAAAAGACAGCCCGTCGACTTTCTCGATGACCTTCAGACCTTCCGCGCTGACATCAATCACGCACAGGTCGGTATAGATACGGTCAACACATTTCAGGCCGGTTGCTGGGTAGCTGAGTTCGGCCACAATTTTTGGTTCACCTTTTTTGGTGACATGGTCCGTGGTTACAAATACTTTCTTGGCACCTACAGCCAGGTCCATTGCCCCACCAACTGCCGGGATGGCATCTGCCGCTCCGGTATGCCAGTTGGCCAGATCACCATTTTCAGCCACCTGAAAAGCGCCGAGTACACAAATATCCAGATGACCACCACGCATCATGGCAAACGAGTCACCGTGATGAAAAAAGGCACCACCTTGCAGCATGGTGACGTATTCCTTGCCAGCATTGATCAGTTCCGGGTCTTCTTCACCCGTTGCCGGTGGCGGACCAAAGGCCAGTAGGCCGTTTTCCGAGTGCAGGAATACATCCTTGTCTTCTGGCAGGTAACTGGCAATTCTGGTCGGCAGGCCAATACCCAGGTTGACATAGGCACCATCCGGAATATCTTGGGCAACCCGGGCTGCAATCTGGTCACGGGTCAGTTTGGTATAGCTCATCATATTCTCCTTGGCGGCTTATGCGTGGGTATTCGGGCTCGATGGCGTGACCGCCACGACATGCTGGACAAAGATTCCCGGGGTCACGATATGTTCCGGATCCAGTGCACCCAGCTCTACCACCTCGGAGACCTGGGCAATGGTGACCTCGGCTGCCATGGCCATAATCGGACCGAAATTGCGTGCAGATTTACGGTAGACCAGGTTGCCCCAGCGGTCACCCTGATGAGCCTTGATCAGGGCGAAGTCAGCCCTGATCGGGTTTTCCAGCACATAGTCCTTGCCTTCGTGGTGCAGGGTAGGCTTGCCTTCGGCCAGCAGGGTGCCGAAGCCGGTAGGTGTATAAATGGGGCCAAGGCCCATACCGGCCGCCTGGATGCGGCAGGCCAGATTACCCTGCGGAACCAGCTCCAGTTCGATCTTGCCGGCACGGTAGAGTTCATCGAAAACCCAGGAGTCGGACTGGCGCGGGAAGGAGCAGATGATTTTACGTACAGCGCCTGACTTGAGCAGTTTGGCCAGACCATAATCACCGTTACCGGCGTTGTTATTTACAATGACCAGATCCTGCACGCCAAGCTCGATCAGGCCATCGATGAGTTCAGCTGGCTGGCCGGCTGTACCGAAGCCGCCAATCATGATGGTAGAGCTGTCTTTAATCTGTGAAAGCACTTCGGCTAAGGAAGTCCTGCTTTTATCAATCATAATATGTCCTAGTCAAATAGATAACCTGTTTCAGCTTTTCGAGCTTTGGGTAGAAGCTACAGCAGCCGTAATTGGCTCATGTTTACTCAGTACCAGATGTGCAATTACACCAATACAGATACCCCAGAAAACCGAGCTGAGGCCCAGAAAATGCATGCCAGAGGCAGTGGCTAAAAATGTAATCAGCGCTGCATCCCGCTGAGCATCATTTTTCATTGCCATACTAATATTGGTGGCAATCGCTCCTAATAATGCAAGTCCTGCTAATGCAGCTACCAGTTCCTTGGGTAACAAACTAAAAAGCATGACAATACTGCCAGCGAACAGACCGCCCAAAATGTAGAAAATACCGTTGGCGATCCCAGCAATATAACGCTTGTCTTTAAGTTCATGGGCATCTTTACCCATACATAATGCTGCCGTGATTGAAGCCAGTACAATAGTGATACCCCCTACACAGGCCACAGCAAGAGAGGCAATACTGGTAACACTGATAATCGGTTTGGCCGGCGTGTCATAGCCGCTCAGTTTCATAATTGCCATACCTGGTAAAAACTGTCCGGACAGGCTGACCAGAATCAGTGGAATAGTCAGGTTTAATGTGGAATTCCATGACCACTCAGGCATGATGAATTGTGGAATGGCAAGGGAAAAATTCATTTCAACCGGATTCATTTTTCCAAGAATCAGACTTAAACCGATGCCAGACACTAAAACCCAGATCATTGCATAGCGTGGACTTAAACGTTTTGCGACCAGATAAACCCCTAGCATGCCAAATACAATGATGGGCATGCTATCTGTAGCTTTAAACAGTCCCAGACCGAACTGGAATAAAATCCCCGCCATCATGCCAGCTGCTACATCCTGAGGAATCCATTTCAATAATTTATCAAAATAGCCGGTGGCACCGATGGCAAAAATTACTAATGCAGAAGTGATATAGGCGCCTACTGCCTCATTTAGGGAAATATGAGGGAATAACGTGACCAGCAGGGCAGTTCCCGGAGCAGACCAGGCAGTAATTACCGGAGTTTTATAACGTATGGACAGGTAAATTCCTGCAACTGCTGCACCGATTGAAATTCCCCAGATCCATGAAATCATCATGGCACTAGAAACATTAGCCTGTTGTGCCGCCTGGAAAAAAATAATTAAAGGACCTGAATAAGAAATCAGCACTGCCAGAAATCCTGCGACAGTTGCTGAAATTGACCAGTCTGCTTTTAATGTCCTGAACAGGGTTGCCATTGCGCATTCGCCTCCATGCAATTAAATTCAATGATCCTGTTGAATCTTTTTATATAAGATCAGGTCTAACCCTGATCACCTCCACCTACCGGTATGACACTGCCGGTAATATACGATGACTCGTCAGAAGCCAGAAAAACAATGGCATTTACTTGTTCCTGAATAGTTCCATAGCGGTGCATTAAAGACCGGTCAATCGTCTGGTCAACCACTTCCTGCATCCAGTGTTTTTCAGCGTCTGAAAGTGGGCTGTCATTCCGGGGCACTTTCCGTGGAGGTGCCTCAGTTCCGCCTGTCGCTACAGCATTGACCCGGATTCCATCTTTGGCATGTTCAAATGCTAAAGATGCTGTTATGGCATTTACACCACCTTTAGAAGCGGAGTAGGGAATACGATTAATACCACGGGTAGCGATAGAAGAGACATTAACAATAACACCGGACTGATTTTTAATCATTTCTGGTAAAACTGCACGACAGCACCATAAAGTCGGGAAAAGTGAACGGTTTACTTCCTTGATGATTTCCTCTTCAGAAAATTCCTGAAAAGGTTTCATCCAGATGGCACCACCCACATTATTGATCAGTACATCAACACGACCATAAGTTTCCACTGCTTTACTCACGACTGCCTGAGCACCGGCAAAAGTTTCTAGATCTGCCTGAATGGTGACAGCGTTACCACCCGCCGCTTTAATTTCGGCTGATACTTCTTCTACATAGTCAGAGCGGTCTGCCATCACTACCTGAGCACCTTCTGCCGCTACACGCAAAGCTACTCCACGACCAATGCCTTGAGCTGCCCCAGTAACAATGACTACTTTATTATTAAATCTTTGCATATTCATAAGCTTCTCCACAGAGATTAATTTGCAGAGAATTTTTCAAACAGGAAGTTTGCAGGTTTAACACCTTCAGCGTCCAGCCAGCCGCGTACTGCCTCGACCATTGGCACCGGTCCGCAAAGATAAATATCTACATCACCGCTATTTAACCAGTCATGATCAATATGATTGGACACATATCCCTTACGTTCATGCAGGCTTTCCGGATTAGCTACAACTGTGCAGTATTCAAACCACGGAAATTTTTCCTGAAGCTCATCAAGTTTTTCAAGAGCCACCAGATCAAAGTCGTTGGTTACACCAAAAACTAGACGTACAGGCTGTTCACAGCCCTTTTCTTGCAGTACCTGTAGCATTGACATGAACGGTGCTATACCTGTACCACCTGCCAACATGAGGACCGGGCGGTTAATATGACGCAGGTAAAAACTGCCAAATGGACCGGTAAAACTCATCTTGTCGCCCGGTTTTACAGTTTTGCTTAGAAACTCACTCATTTTGCCATTGGGTACATTACGCACGACAAAACCAGTCAGGCGATTGCCCGGTTTTGAGCTAAAAGAATAGGAACGGGTTTCCGTAGTTCCCGGAATCTCAACATTAACATACTGCCCAGCCAGAAAATGAATATCCGGCTGGCCTTCATCAAGTTCAATATCAAATGTAATTGTCGAGTCAGACAGGTTTTCAACCCGTGATAGAGTACCCTGAAATTTATGGATTTCAGTTTTACATACATCTGAAGATGCCTGGATCTGGAATACGGCATCTGAAGTAGGGCGGCACTGACAGGCCAGAATATAACCTTCTTCAGCTTCTTCCGGTGTAAGTGCATCTTCAATATAGTTTTCTTCTGGCATGTCATAGCTACCAGATTCACAGAACGCACGACATGTACCACAGGCGCCATCACGGCAATCCAGAGGAATATTGATTTTTTGGCGATAAGCTGCATCTGACAGAGTTTCACCCTGAGCAACACTGATGAATCGGGTAACGCCATCTTCAAATTGAAGTGCTACATTGTGGTTTGACATGGCTTGAATCCTGCAAAAATATTAAAACTGGAGCGCTCAGCCAACATTCCGTTTGGCTGAGATTTGATACATGTTAGATATGGTAGATATCAATGACTTGATTGATATAGTCGTTCTTAAGCACTACATATTTGCTCAGGATTTTTGCTTCATTACCTGAAAAATCAATCACATAACGTGACATACCAAAATAGCTGTAGCTGGTTTTATAACGGTAACTCAAAGTATTCCAATTAAAACGTACCATGACCTTGCCGCCTTCACATTCAACTATTTCAATATTTGAAATATTATGACTGGTACGGGTGTCAGGCATGGTGGCACTTGAACGTTCTGTTTTAATCCGGAAAATCCGGTCTTCAAGTCCTTGACGGTCAGGGTAGTAAATCAGGGAGATTTCAGACTGCGGGTTTTCAGTGAGTTTGTCATCATCATCCCAGGCAGGCATCCAGAAAGAAGCTTCCGGCGCATAGCAGGCCAGCCATTCATCCCACTGTTCATCATCCAGAAAACGGGCTTCTTTAAAAAGAAACTGGCTGACCTGTTCCAGTGTTACGGTTTCGAGGTTCGCTGTTGCATTCATGCGTTCTCTCCTTGATCAGCCAGTGCCTTTTCTGCTGCAATCGCTTTTTTCATCTCATGTAACCAGTGCTGATGCTGGGCTAGATACAGCCCTTCATCTTCAGCTTTAATACCGGAAAGTTTCGGTTTTAAACCAATTTCATTAGCTGCATCATCTGGTCCTTGTACCCAGTGCTTAGATCCACGGCACATATCGTTCCATTCCAGTTCAATACCGGCATATCCTGCTTGGCAGGCACGGAATTCTTCAAGGTCATCCGGAGTTGCCATGCCAGAAGCATTGAAGAAATCTTCATACTGGCGAATGCGGCGTGTACGGGCTTCAGGTGATTCACCTTTAGGGGCGATACAGTAAATGGTTACTTCAGTTTTATTTACTGCCAGGGGACGTAATACCCGGATTTGTGAACCAAACTGATCCATCAGGTAGACATTTGGATACAGACATAAATTTCGTGAGCGTTCAATCATCCATTTGGACATCGCGGCGCCATAACGCTCGGTGTATTCTTCAGCCTTGCTATAATTGGGACGGTCTTCCGGATTGGCCCATTGGGTCCAGAGCAACATATGGCCATTTTCAAAACCATAAGAACCCCCACCTTGCTTGCCCCATGCGCCTGCACTCATGGCCCGAACATTATCACCAGCCTGTTTTTCCTTGCGTTGCTGGGTTGTCGCGGCATAGTTCCAGTGCACGGCAGAAACGTGGTAGCCATCAGCTCCGTTTTCTGCAGTAAGCTTCCAGTTCCCTTCATAGGTGTAAGTCGATGCACCACGCAGAATTTCCAGTCCTTCATCAGACTGGCCAACAATCATGTCAATAATTTTGGTAGCTTCACCCAGAAATTCTTCAAGAGGGGGTACATCAGCATTTAAACTGCCAAACAGGAAACCTTTATAGTTTTCAAAACGTGCCACTTTCTTTAGGTCATGTGAACCGTCTTTATTGAAACAGTCAGAATAACCTGCATCTGCCGGATCTTTTACTTTAAGCAGCTTACCAGAGTTATTAAATGTCCAGCCGTGGAATGGACAGGTATAAGTGGCCTTGTTGCCGCGCTTGTAACGGCAAAGCTGTGCACCGCGGTGCGAGCAGGCATTGATCATAGCATTCAGTTCACCGGTACGGTTACGTGCAATGATGATCGGCTGACGGCCAATATGGGTAGTGTAATAGTCGTTATTGTTCGGAATCTGGCTCTCATGTGCCAAGTATACCCAGTTGCCTTCAAAGATATATTTCATCTCCAGATCAAACAGGGCCTGATCTGTAAAGACTGAGCGGTGAAGTTTAAATTCACCAGTTTCAAAATTGTCTACAAGTAATTCATCAATACGGTCAAGGTGGCTGGTATTGATTACAGGAATACGTGGCATGTCCGTTCTCCGACTTTCCAAATTTGTGGAAGCCACCGGGTTTAGCTAAAAAGAGCTGAACCCGGTATCTCTATAACGCTTAAGCGCTTGCGCGGCGTCGTTCAACTTCGCTAGAAGGAGCAGCTTCTGCTTCTTTCACGAGCTCAACATTAAAAGTGATGTGCTTGAATGGCTTGTCCAGTTCACGACGGGCTATTTCAGCTTCA
>NZ_DJJJ01000043.1:0-5424 GCF_002434085.1 Acinetobacter sp. UBA6571
GACCTGCTGCCCGACTTCAAGGCCCTGCAAACTGTAGAGGCAGAAAGCTTCAAGCCGAACTATCCGAAACCGGATGGCAAGCTGACCTTTGACCGTCTGTCTTCCGTCTTTGTATCCAACACGGTACATGAGGAAAACCAGCCGTCTCACCTCAAGCTGGCTGATGCGTCTATTCCGGTTGAGGTCAACCTGCCGAAATATGACGAGCCGGCACAGCGTTACTGTCCGGCCGGGGTTTACGAGATTGTTCAGGAAGAGACTGGACCACGGTTCCAGATCAATGCAGCGAACTGTGTGCACTGCAAGACCTGTGACATCAAGGACCCTTCACAGAACATCACATGGGTAACACCGGAAGGTGGTGGTGGTCCTAACTATCCAAATATGTAATAAGAAAAGCCCGCTTCATGAAGCGGGCTTTTTATAGAGATTGATAACAGGTATATATTTTTATAGAAAAGATCAGGCTTCAACGATCAGTGAAGCTGCAATTAGCCACATAATCATGCCAATTATAATATCCAGAATTTTCCATGCCTTGGGCTTTTCAAAAACGGGCTCCAATAATCTTGCACCAAAAGCCAAACTGAAAAAGAATATAAAGGATGCAGATACTGCGCCGCTGGCAAAGGCCATCTTATTACTATACTGGGATGAGATTGATCCGAGCAGAACCACGGTATCTAAATAAACATGGGGATTAAGCCAGGAAAAAGTTAAACATAGCAGTATAGTCTGACGCAGAGAAGCAGTTTTCTGTTTTGAAGCATGTAAACCTTCCTGTGCTCTATAGGCCTGATAAAAACTGCGTAGTCCGTAACCAAACAGAAAAATGGCGCCAAACCATTTCATCGCCTGAATGAGACCTTCCTGCTGGCTTAAGAGATGGGCAAAGCCAAAAACACCAAGAGAAATCAGTAGTGCATCGGACAGCGCACAAACTAGAGCTACTGCAAATACATGCTGACGAAGCAACCCCTGTTTTAACACAAAGGCATTTTGTGCCCCAATCGCCATAATCAAGGAGAACCCTAAAACCAGGCCAGATAAACAACTACTCACGCACCATTAACCCTTACGTACCAGGTAATGATATTCCTTATGCTGTTCAGTATCTGTTAATTCTTCCTGAAGCAGTAGCTCGTGACCCAAGTGCATACAGAATTTCGGGATATCCCAAGAGGTTGAAGGATCAGTTGCGAATACCTCGACGACATCACCCGTTTTTACTTTTCGAATAGCCTGATGCAGCATCATTACTGGCTCTGGGCAACGTAACCCACGAGTATTTAACTGGATATCAGGCGTTAACGCAGGTTCAGACATGCTCTATCTCGAATGACATAAACCGCTCTATTTTAACATAAAGCGCTCAATACTCTGACTGATTTATTTATAGGGTGCATTTTACTGGACCGTTTAAAACATATATACCAAAGCTATACATGCTTATAGTTTGTTACAGCCTTATAGCAATAGCACTGCACTGTTTTTTAGATTATTGCTAAGCTGATTATTCGCTATTATTAATTGATTGTTCTTACCTCCCACTTTTCTCTATAGCAATAGCAGGAGTGAATAAGATGCTTCATCAGGAAATGCAAAAAATATTACAGGACTTGCAAAAGGTTCAGGCGAAACCGGCGGTCAGTATCTTTGTCAAAACTCACCGTACTTTTCCAGATAATGAAAAAGATCCGATTGCTTTAAAAAATCAACTCAAAGCTGCTGAAGATTGCTTGAAGAAAAAACATGGTGCAGAAATTACCCAGCAGGTCATGCGAAAAATTCACCAGGAGCTGGATGACTTCAGACCAAATTATAATCTTGATACGCTGGCTATTTTTGCCTCGCCGGAACAGGCGCATGTATTGCGGTTTCCATTTGATACAGTGGAGCGTGTAGTAATCAATGATCAGTTTGCTGTACGTGATATTTTAAAAAGCCTATCTTCTGCTGTGCATTATTATGCACTGGTTATTACCCGTGAAAAGGGCCGTCTGATTGAGGCAATTGATGACAGGGTTATTCACGAATTTAACCCAGAAGATACTGATTTACTCGAAAATCTGCCTTATGGTGCTTTTCCGGTAGTAACTGACAGTTTGGCCACTACCAGTGCTGCTGAACGTTCTATCAATGAAGATAAATATCTCAAAGAGTTCTTAAATCACATTGACAAGAACCTGCAGGCAGTTTTAGGCAGACGTAACTTGCCTGTAATTCTGATCGGTGACAAACGTAATATCGGTTTTTATAAAGAAATTTGTGACCAGCCTAATGTAATAATCGCCACTGTTGATAATGTAACTTATCTGGATAACGGTGATGCCCAACATATTGTTAACAGTATTCAGCCTGCGCTACAGCACTACCAGCAGCAGCGGCAATTACAGGCACGACAGAATATGCAGTCGCTTTATGGCACCCCAAGAATTCGGACAGATCTCCAGGAAATTTATCGGGCAGCATTAGAAGGTAATACTGCAACGCTTTATGTGCGTCAGGGTCACACACTACCGGGCCAACTGGCTCCTGAACAGCAGAGCGTTATACTAAATGATGCAGGCGATACAGAACCCCGGACTAATGATGTTATTGATGACCTCATTGAACTGGTCAGAAAAAATAGTGGTCAGGTTATGTTTCTAGATCAGACCATGATGGAAGGTCATGACCCTCTGGTTTTAGCTACCCGTTATTAATGTGACGTCCCAGCCATAGTCCTCGAGGGCTATGGCTCTTTTGAATCTTTTTTATATAAAACCGGGGCTATTTTTAGATTTATCTATAAAAATTGGAATTTTTCTAAAATAAAACTTCTGACTCTGCCGTTTGCAACTTTTATCCTTTCGCTGATGTTTGTAGATGCACAGGTTTATTTTCTTCGGTATGATTAAATTACTTTTATTAGCTACCAAGAGTCTTTAGGAAAGATCATGCACGAGGAATCAGGCCCGTCGTGGGGTATGCGAGGCTTACGCAAATGGTTGGGCACCGCCCCCGGCACCCGCGATGAACTGTTAAAACTAGTACAAGATTCACGTCGTTTTTTGGAACCCGATACTGTCGCCATGCTTGAAGGCGTACTTGACCTGCCAGCCACTAAAGTACGTGAAGTCATGACTCCACGTACTGCCATTATTAGCCTGCAGGAAGACGATCAGTTACTTGATATCCTGCATGTCCTGATTGAATCGGCACATTCGCGCTTTCCGGTATTTTCATCTGATCAGCCAGATAATGTAGTCGGAATTTTGCTGGCCAAAGACCTCCTCCCGTTTATGACCACGCCAACACCTAAAATTGATGTACGTGCACTCATGCGTCAACCGCTGTTTGTACCTGAAAGTGCACGCTCAGATCAGGTATTGAGAATGCTCAAGAATACCCAGACCCATATTGCAATCGTTATTGATGAATATGGCTCGACTTCTGGTCTGGTAACACTTGAAGATATTCTGGAAGAAATTGTCGGCGAAATTGAAGATGAACACGACAAGATTGATGAAGAAGCACAATATATTATTCCAGACCAGACACATAGCACAGCCAATGCATGGATTGTTCAGGCACTTACACCAATTGAACACTTCAACACAGTTTTAGATGCTGATTTTTCTGATGATGAGGTAGAAACTGTCGGCGGTTTGCTGCTACAGGAAATCGGTCTGGTGAGTGACCTGCAAGGTCAGGTGATTGAACTTGGAGACTGGGAATTCAGTATTGTAGAAGCAGATGCCCGCACTATTCATCTGATTCGAGCTGTACGTAAATGAGAGCATATTTTGACAAGCTGTTATCCACTTCAGAACAAAAAAAACAGCTCCCCCTTATTTTTCCTTTATTAATTTCTTTATTTGCCGGCGCTATTTTTAGCTTTGCGCTGGCCCCTTATTACTGGTGGTGGCTGGCGATACTCTCACCAGCACTCTTGTATGCGTCATTACGTCATCGCTCAGCCAAGCAGGCGTTTGTACTTGGCTGGGCCTATGGTTTCGGCTTATGGTTTGTTGGTGCATTCTGGCTGTTTACCTCAATCCATACATATGGCGATACTAATGCAATCCTCAGTGTACTGATGATTGCCATTATGGCACTGGTTATGGGACTGTTTAGTGCCTTGCAGGCTTGGGCTTATCGGCGCTTTTTCCCTGAAACTCCTCTCACTTTTGCACCTCTCTGGGTATTTTCAGAATGGGCCAAAACTTGGGTGTTTACCGGGTTTCCATGGCTGTTTGCCGGATATGCCTTTACTGAACGCTTCCTAGACAGCTATGCCCCACTTTTTGGTGTGTTTGGGGTCTCTTTTGTTGTTATTACTCTGGCCTGTGCCTTGGTCGAAGTTTTAAATCGACGGGTATTCTGGGTGGTTCCCTCTGCCGTGCTATTGCTGGGAGCTTGGGGTGCTGCACAGCTTCACTTTGTTGAACAGAAAGCAACCAAACCGCTATCAGTTTCCCTGATTCAGGGCAATATTCCACAGGACCTAAAATGGTTGACTGAATACCAGGCCAAAACCCTCATGATTTATGTAAATTTGAGCCGGACCGAATGGGGGCGTGACTTGATTGTCTGGCCGGAATCCTCGATTCCAATGTTCCAGAGTGATATTGAACCGTTTTTAAAAGCTATGCAGGCTCAGGCAGAAAAAACTGATACTGCCTGGGTAACTGGTATTCCATATTGGGATTTGAAAGAATCCAAACAGACCGGTTATCCGATGTATTATAACAGTATTATGGCTTCTGGCAGTGAAGCAGAAGGTCTGTACAAAAAACAGCGACTAGTTCCATTCGGGGAATATATTCCGCTTTCAGGCTTACTCAGCTGGGTTTTACCAGGTGTACAAAATGATGTCATGCTCAGTGGTTTTTCCCGTGGTTCAAGCGAACAAAAACCACTGATGATTAAAAACCATCCCTTAGCATCAGCTATCTGTTATGAAATTGCCTACCCCAACCTGACTCGCCGCAACGCCAGCACCAGTGACTTTCTGGTGACTGTCTCGAATGATGCCTGGTTTACTGGTACAGCTGGACCTTGGCAGCATTTACAAATGGTTCAGATGCGGGCCAAAGAAAATGGACGCTGGTTTATCCGGGCAACCAATACAGGTGTAACAGCATTTATTGATCATACCGGTCATATAGTAAAACAGGCTCCAACTGATCAGGAGTTTATACTGCGCGGCGAACTGCCGGACATGCAAGGCCAAACTTGGTATAACCGTTTTAGCGACTGGCCGATTCTGGGCTTTTCACTTTTTCTTCTGGTCTTGGGCTGGATCTATCGTCCACGTAAAGTAGATGTTTCATTTAAATCGCGACGCTAAGGCCTAAATTTTTATTCTAGATAAAAAAACCTGATTTCATCATCCGGTTTTTTGTACATTTTAAATAGGCATTAAAATCAAAGCTGAAC